>JAGQIY010001219.1 GCA_020430865.1 Myxococcales bacterium | reverse complement strand
TCCGTGCGCGTTGACAAGGTCGTCGGACGACTCGGTCAAGACGGCAAGGCGATCGTCACCGATCGCCTTGACCAGGTCGAGCCACTGGTAAGCGAGCTGGAGAAGCGTTACCGCGAGGCACCGGAGGACCAGAAGCCATTCGAGAAAGTCGTGAGCATCTATGACCTGCTACCGGACAAGCAACCGCAGAAGCTGAAGCTCCTCAAGGAGACACAGGACCTGCTGAACCGCGCCCGCAAGCGCGGCTTCATCAAGGACGACGACTGGAAAGCGATCGAGGAGAACATGCCAGACAAGCTGGCTCCCATCGCCATCGCCGATCTGCCGGAGCTCGTCGCCCGGCCCTTCACGGAGAAGGACGGCTCCCGTGGCAAGGTGGTGTACATCGTCCCCAAGGAGGGACGCAGCGTCTACGACGCTCACTACCTCATGCTCTGGGCGGACTCGTATCGAGAGGTGAAGCTCCCGGGCGGAGACGTCATCCGCGGCTCTGGAGACTCGGTGATCTTCGCGGACATGCTGATCGCCATCGGCGAGGACGCGCCAGTCGCGGTGGTGCTTTCGCTGATCGGCACCGTGATCGTGATCCTCCTGGCCTTCCGGGGCCGCGCCGCGGGCTGGGCGACGCTCATCACCTTGCTGTGCGGCGTCGCTTACCAGCTCGGCACCATGGCGCTGCTCGGGATCAAGCTGAACTTCCTCAACTTCGTCTCGCTCCCCATCGGTATCGGCGTCGGTGCGGACTACTGCATCAACGTGATGAAGCGCCGCGAGCTGATGGGAGACCGGGACCTCCAGCGCGTGCTGGTGGAGACCGGGGGCGCGGTGGTCCTGTGCTCCCTGACCACGACCCTCGGCTACCTGGTGCTCCTGACCAGCATCAACCGCGCAGTGCAGAGCTTTGGCTTGGCCGCGGCGATCGGAGAGATCACCACCATCGCCGCGGCGGTGCTGGTCTTGCCTGCCGCCCTGAAGTGGCGCGCGCAGCGCGCCAAGGGGACCAGCGGAGGGCCAGCCGAGTCGGAAGCCGCCGCGGACAAGGCGGCGGTGACTAAGTAGCCTAGCCAACCAGCTCGAAACCTGAGACGGTTCGCGGAGTGATCGACTCGCTGCTTCCGATGCGCAGCCTGGCACCGTCCGCGCCAGACACGGACGCCTACGACGATCTCCTCACCCGCACCCGTGGGCTGCCACGGGAGCAGCGCGCCCAACGCGACTTCTGGTTCTCCACCCTGCCCCTGGAGGCCAAGGACGACCTGCTCTTCGAGCTCGAGATCCTGCTGAAGAGCTCGGCCTGCTTCGCCAACCCACGGAATCACCCAGGTCCCCCACGGCGCGCGCCAGTGGTTGCTCAGGACTTCCGGCAACCGATGATGCTGTTCCGCGATGGCATGCAGCGCATCATCGAGCTGCAGCGTCAGCTGCTCGGCACTCGGGACCGCACTCTGGTGTTCCAGCGCTACCTGGAGACGGTGATCCCCGAGGATTCGATGCGCACTCGGCTGATCCGCACTGGTGAGAACCAGCACACGCCCGAGGAGAGCTTGGTGGCGCTGCGCACGTCGCTGACCAGCACCCAGGAGATCATCGAAGGCATCCTGCGCGCCCAACGCGTCCCGTTCCGGCTCTTCTACTCCGTGCTGTCCACGGTGCAGCGCGACGTCGGCCGCAACGTGTTCTTCAACCCGCTCACGGCGCTGGAGTTTCGCCCCGAGTTCGACCGCATCAAGAGCCGCCAGGTTCTGGATCTGATCCGCAGCGTACCAGGCGAGGAAGCACACCGCCTCGTCGCGCTGACCTTCCTGAGCCTGTTTCGCATGCTGCGTTACCTGCGGCTGCTGGAGCGGACCCTGCTGACTGCGCCACGCCGTCGCGGCTACGCGGGGCGGACGCACCTGGTTCTCAGCGTCCTGCGCAGCGACGCCCGCGCGCTCTCGGACTACCTGAGGCGCCGCTCTGGTACGCTGCTCGCGGAGAGCTTCGAGCGCGACCTGTTTCGCGTGCGCGCCTCCGACTTGCCCGGCCGCTCGGACTCGCTGCGCGCAGCAGGGCATCGCCTGCTCGGCATCAAGAGCGCGCTCGAGGGCATCTCCGGTAATATCCGCTTGGAAATGCGTCGCGCCTTCCAGCATGACCTGCCGCCTCCGGACGCCCAAGTCAGTGACACGGAGCTGCGAGACGCGGTCACCGCGAGCATCAGCAATCTGCGCCCAGCGATCCGTGGAGCGATCCTGTTCCTGGGCAAGGCGCTCGGCGTCAGCTTGGAGGGCGACGGCGTGTTCGATGACGACGCCGCCCAGCGAGAGACGAGCGAGCGCCTGCGTCGCGACATCTGGATGTTCGCCCAGATCGTGCGCGCCTTCTCCTCGAAGGCCCAGCACTCGCCCGCCGAGGATCGCTGGGCACCCGTCTACAACTTCCAGTACGTTCGCGAGTTCCTCGCGTACTTCCGCGCCATGGGCTACCCGCTGCTGCGCGCCAGCGACTACCCCCGCTTCGATGCGTTCATGCAGGCGATGGGCCGTCTAGAAGACACCGACCTGGTCGACCCCCAGCGCCTCGAAGCCGCGATCGACGAGTGCATGGCGTTCCATGGCTTCCTGCTGAAGCTCTTCGACGACATCTCGAAGCGCGACGCGCTCGACGGAGTATCCTTCGATCGCCGTGCCGCAGCTTCGGCGCTGAAGCTGTACCTGGGCGACTAGCGCCGCGATGCGCTGACAGCGCGCGGGCAGAACACCGCCCTGCGTAGCGTCACGGCGTGCTCTGACCCCCGGACTCGAACGGGGCACCGTCACAAAACGTCAAGAACCGGTGCACTGCCCACACCAGCAGCTCACGCGGATCGCTTCCGCGCGGCAGTGACTGCTGATGGAACGCACTACCGGTTCCAAACACTCGGGATGAAGTCGTGCGCTCAGAGCGCCACGTACCTCGAGAGAACTCGGAGGAAGCTCCACCCCTGTGTCGCCCGGCGCGAATGACGCGCGCAGGCTGACGATCACCCCTCGGTGCGGTCCGCCAACCGCACGGAAAGTCGAGGCCCCAATCCGTCACCTCGCGCTGGGCCCAGCTCGCGAGGCGCCTGAACGGGTCAGGCAGTTTGAGTCACCGCTCGTTGGAGCTGGTGTGAAGAGTCGGAGCTTGACTCGTCCCGCGCCCCGAGAGCTGCCAGGAAAAGCCCGAGCTGGCTTCTTCCGGAGCCCGTCACCGCTCATCCGAGGACGAGCGGTGTCAGGACGCGGTCAGAGGCACTCAGCCGACTCAGGCCTTCTTGGCGGCCTTGCGCTTCGCAGCCTTACGCTTGGGCGCCTTCTTGGCGACCTTCTTGGCTGCCTTCTTCTTGGCGGCCTTCTTCGCGGGCGCCTTCTTTGCAACCTTCTTGGCTGCCTTCTTGGCTGCCTTCTTGGCGACCTTCTTCTTGGCGACCTTCTTCTTGGCTGCCTTCTTCTTGCCAGCCTTCTTCGCCGCCTTCTTCGCGGTGCGCTTCTTGGCAACCTTGGGGGCTGCGGCAGGTGAGCTGGTCTTTGCCTTGGTCTTGGTCTTCTTTGCGGCCATTTGTGCCTCCTACGAACGAACCAGGGATCAGCACCGAATGAACTAATCCCGAGGTATGTTGCACGACGTATATTGCCACCTATTGT
>JAGQIY010001218.1 GCA_020430865.1 Myxococcales bacterium | reverse complement strand
GTGATCCGACAGACGAGGTCGCGTCACTCCGCGCCGACCTCGCAGCCGCGCGGGAGGAGCTGGAGGAGCGTAACTCGATCCTGGCGACGACCGCCGACAGGACGAACACGGCTCTCAGGGAACTCGGCATGACGGAGATGATCGGGAGTCACACGCGCTCGATGGCGATCCGCGATGCCGTGATGAACATTTACGACCGAGCGGCGCAGTACCGAGTGGAGCGCGACGAAGCGCGGGAGAAGGCCGCGATCTACGAGAAGCGCTGGAACCAGAAAGACAGAGGAACGACGCACTCGGACGCTTGTTGGCAATGGCATCTCGGCTGCGCGATGGCGCGGTGCGACACGCTGGAGCGTGAGCGGGACCAAGCGCGAGCCGAAGCCGAGTGTCACTCCGCGAACCACGACGCGGCGCTGGACCTGCTGGACGATGCGCGGCGGGATCTTGCTCAGCTTCGCGGCACGCTAACTATCGTGAACCAGCAATCAGCGAAGAGTGACGAGGCCCGCGACACCTTCGAGCGCGAAGCCGTCCAGCACGGCGCGGCGACCTGGCAAGTGGACGCGGACGGCGAGCGGGTCTTCCGCTGGAACGAGAGCGAGGTGCGCGATGGGGAGTGACGAGCATCCGATCCCGGCGTTTCCGCCCGGCGAGTTCCTTGACGATGAGTGCCGCCACCGAGGCTGGACGTGGGCCGACCTTGCGCGTCGAGCGTTGACCACCGAGGACCGCATCGAGGGCGTCATCCACGGAACGCTGGTGATCGACGCCGCCCTAGCGGAAGGCATCGGAAAGGCGTTCGGAACGAGCGCTGCGCTGTGGGTCAACCTGCAAGCGACCTACTCGCAGTTCTTGCTCGACCTTGACGAAGCGCACGCCGCAGAACTCACGCGGACCGTTCACGAGAAAGACGCCGAGATCGCCCGCCTGCGCGATGCGCTGGAGGAATGTGTCGATCACCTCGACGGGCGCTTCGGCGTGCCGAGCGGCCTAATCCGTAACGCCCGCAAGGCGCTGGAGGGGAAGGCGTGATGATTCGACCCTGCACGCTTCGTCGAGCCAATGCGTTCGTCCGTCAGCACCACCGCCATCACAGGCCGCCGCAGGGTGGGCGGTTCGCGCTTGCCGTCGAGAGCGAGGCGGGTCTGCACGGCGTTGCCATCGTCGGCACACCCGTCGCGCGATTGCTCGACGACGGACTCACCGCCGAGGTCACGCGCTGCTGCACAGACGGCACGCCGAACGCTTGTTCGATGCTCTACGGCGCGGCGTGGCGGGCAGCTCGCGCACTCGGGTATCGACGCCTCATCACCTACACGCTCGCCGAAGAGGGCGGCGCGTCGCTGCGGGCGGCCAACTTCACGCTGATCGGTGAGGCTGGCGGTGGAACGTGGAGCCGACAGACACGCCCCCGCGTAGACACGCACCCGACGCAGCGCAAGTTGCGATGGGAGATCAGTTCCGCCACCCCCCAGTCGGGAGCGCCGCGATGAGCGTGCAGCGTTGGGATCTTAGCGAGAGAATTCTGGGTCGGCTTGAATGGTCCGACTGCATGGCGTCCAGCCCCGACGGGGATTGGGTGGACTACGCCGACCACGCCGCAGAACTCACGCGGACCGTTCACGAGAAGGACGCCGAGATCGCCCGCCTGCG
>JAGQIY010001217.1 GCA_020430865.1 Myxococcales bacterium | reverse complement strand
TTCCGGGCGGCATCGAGCTCGTCCAGGGCCCTTTGCGTCGTGTACGACGCGTCGCGCTTGGCCTCGAACACCACGGCAGCACTCTCGAACGCACTCTCGGCCGTGAAGCGGACAACGACATCGCCCTTCTTGCAGCGGCTGACCGAGCCGGCGCTGTTGCCGGTGACATCGACCACGCACGGAGCACCTCGAACCGCTGCAGTCACGAACTCCGTGACGGACTCCTCGAAGTCGAGGCCGCCCCGCGGGGTCTTCTGGTCCTGGTGCCGCTTGGTCTCCATGCGCGTCAGCGCATCGCGGACCTCCTTCTCGAAACGCTCCTGCCGTTCTTGCTGCGCGAGCAGCATTTCCGCCTGTGACGTCGAATGCTCTTTCAGCAAGGTGGTGAGGGCGGTCTTCATGATCGCCATCGGTGACTCGGGCGCATCGGGGTTCACGGCGGCGAGCACGGCCTGGCGCGCCCGATGGGTCTCGCGCACGAGGCGGTTGATGAGCGAGTTCTCGTCGTTGCCATCCAGGGCGGCCAACGCAGCAGAAAGCTGCTTGGCTCGGTCTTCATCGGCGCCCTTTAGCTCTTCGCGGAGGCTCTTGAGAAAGCGCGCGACGGCACCGTCCTCGGAGACGGGATCGAGTGCGCGCACGAGCTCGGCGTGGCCGTCGCCCATGACCTTGCGAAGCTGCTCCTCGAGAGTCTTGATCAGGCCCTCGCTGTCGGTGGGGCTGAGCTTCTTGAACAAGGGACTGGTCTCGCCCACCTGGCGCGCCAGCGCCTCGGCGAGGACACTGTTCTGCGGGCCGAGATACCGCTCCAGCAGCCGGGCAAGAACGCCCTGATCATCCACGAAAGCAGTGAGCCGTTGGGTGACCTGCCCATCCTTCGGGTCGAAGAAGCGCCCGAGCACGGTGGCGATCGTCTGCTGCTGCGTTTCGACGTGCGTCCTGAGCTGGCGATCGATGTCGTCGAGCAGCGCGGAGCCTACGTCCTGGAGACGAGCCTCCTGCGCCTGCGAGTGCGCGTTGGCCAGGGCCCGCAGCCCGATCGACCATGCGTCGTGGGCTAGCTGTTCTCGCTGGCGCTCCGTGAGCTCGCCGAAGATGTGCACCGCGTCTGGGCGAGCGTCTCGGACCTCGGCGGCCACCAGCTCCTCGCTGGCGAGGACGGTGACGGCGAGCTGGGCTTGGTGAGCGGTGCTGGTCATGGCCCGGTCACTTTTCACGAGACGTGCCAGGCTCCGCGCGGACCCTACGCCCTCAAAAATCCGAGCGTTTTCATAAGTCGGGCTCGTGAAGGCACAAGACCTGTTGTGTTGGCGTAAACTTTCTTGTAAGACTCCGAGTGTGCGCCGGGTCCTTCTTGCCTGGGTCGGCAGGACCGACCTTCGAGCGCCCACCGAGAGCGACGCGGTGGGCATCGGCCCCATTGCGCAAGCCGTGGATGGCCGCGAGTTCGATGAGGTCCTGCTCATCTCCGACTACGAGGCGAAGCTGGTGCAGCCCTATCTGAAGTGGCTGCGCACGCGCACGAAGGCGCGCATCGACGCGGTCTACGAACCACTCAGCGGACCCACCGATTTTGGAGAGATTCACGAAGCCGCTGTCCGGTCCGTGCAGCGCGTGCTTGGGGAACGCCGCGG
>JAGQIY010001216.1 GCA_020430865.1 Myxococcales bacterium | reverse complement strand
GTCGTGACCCTGCTCGACACCGGCGAGTGGCAGGACGTTCCTTACCTAGTCCTAGTGATCCAGTCCGGGGGCGCGCTCGAAGATCGCTTTGCGAACGGCACGCAGTCGCCAGCTGAGGTCGCTGCCTGGCTACCCGACATCGCCCGCGCGCGCGATCGCGTTCATGCGCGCGGCTGCCTCCACCGAGACGTGAAGCCACGGAAGGCTCAGCGTTTCGTGTTGCGCTTTCGCTCAAGTAGTTGGCGATACCGACGGGCGCCGCCAGGGTGGAGGCGCCGATGGCTTGCAGCGATCTGCTGGGTCAGCTGTCCCGCATGCGAATCTCATGCGGTCACCCAGCTGGAGATTCCTGCCTGGTCCTGGTTCGAACGGGGATCGGCGGAACTCAACCAGGCAGGCCGCCGCGACGTCCTCGAATTGCTCCGAGCGCGCGACGCCAACAACTCTCCGATCTCCGTTCACATCACAGGTCGGGCGGCACCGTTTCGTGGACACCGACAACGGTCGCGCGCTCTTGCGGAGGCTCGGGGTCGTTCGATTCGACTGTTCCTCGGCCACTACGGACCGAGGCGTCTCGAGGTTGAAGTCGAGGCGGAGGTCCTCGGAACGCCAGGTGAACCCGTGGCTCGCCTGAGCTGGTGAGTAGCGGAGGCTGCGCAGGAGCTTCTGGGCGGGCAAACGGGCAAACTCGGTGTCCCCCAGAGCTACGCCCCGCGTCTGAGTACCGTAGAATGGCGCGCCGGCTTCCGGCTGCGAAGACATGACGAACTCACCGCATCCTGCGAGTCCCGAGGGGACCTGCCTCGACTCGCGCTACCGCATCGAGCGGGAACTCGGCCGTGGCGGCATGGGGACCGCGTACCTCGCGCACGACGAGCGCGTCGACCGCCCGGTGGTCGTCAAGATGCCGCATGTCGGCATGCTCGGCGAACGTGGGTTTCGCAAGCGCTTTGCCATGGAGGCAAAGGCGCTGGTCGGTCTCGACCTTCCCGGAGTCGTGACCCTGCTCGACACCGGCGAGTGGCGCGAGGTGCCATACCTGGTGATCCAGTACCTGTCCGGGGGCACGCTCGCCGATCGCTTGACGAACGGCACGCAGTCCCCAGCCGAACTCGCTGTCTGGCTCCCCGATGTCGCCCGTGCGCTCGATCGCGTGCACGCCCGGGGTTTCCTTCACCGGGACGTGAAGCCGGGGAACATCTTCTTCGATGCGGACGGCCACGCACACCTCGGCGACTTTGGCATCGCCCGCGCAGCCGAGCATTCCGTGCTTGGGCTGACGCAGACAGGCACATCTCCCGGCTCACCCGAGTACATGGCTCCGGAAGTCGTCGACGAGGTGGAACTGACCGGCGCCTACGACCAGTATGGGCTCGCTGCAGTTGCGTACCGCGCACTCGCCGGTGGCCCGGCGCACGAGGGCTCGACACCGCTCGTCGTATTGCACAAGAAGGTCAACGAGCCGCCCAAGAAGTTGCGTGACCGTGTGCCAGAGCTGAACGCGGGCCGCGAGGCCGCGATCCTGCGCGCGCTGTCGCGTAACCCAGGCGACCGATTCGCTAGCTGCGAGGAGTTCGCCAACGTGTTCGTGCGCGGAGTCAGCGATGGGAGCACGACAGGGGAGGCCGGTCGGGCCGCGACAACAACCGTTGTCCTGCCGCGGCGCGGTGGCGAGGTGTCCGCCGGCGACCTGCTTCGATCGAAGCGGCTACGGACGGCTTCCGTGGTCGCGCTCACGTTGGCGATCGCGGGGTGGTGGTGGCGTGATTCGGTCGTGCAGGCACAGCAGCGCGAGACGAGCATTCGTTTGCAGGGCCAGCTTGGAATCGACCTTGAAGACATCACGGGGAGGGTCGCCGCGTTGTTGTCCAGCGAACCAAACGGGGCGTCCGAACGGGATGCGCACCGAGTGCAGTGTGCGATCTGGTGGCGCAACCACGGCGACGAGGAACTCCGACAGCTCAAGGGAGAACTTGCGGGCCTTCAGCAGTCGACGAGCTACGGCCACCACGCCGCCATGTTGAATCCAGCTCTGGCTCGTACCGCCGAGATCCGAAGGTGGCTCAGTGAGGCACAGCCGACTCTGGCTCTACTCGAAGACGCCGTCGCCGCCAATGCAGAAACGGAGAGGCAGCGTGGCCTTCCCGAGGAAGAGCGCGCGATCATCGCGGCTCATCGAGCAGACCTAGTAACCCGGGCCAAAGACAGCCTGGCCGCGATCCGAATCGCTGCGGCTCACGACGCCGTGGAACGCCTCGTCTTGGCGACCGAACGGATGCCGGTGATCCTGGAAACGCGTGCCAAGGTCCGAGGACGCCTCGACGCCCTCGAGCGTGCGCTCGGCGAGGCTTCAGGCTGCTTGTTGGAAGCCGAGCGCGACGAACTGCTCGCGCCGGCGACGAAGGTGATCGATGAGTTCGGTGCGGCAAGGAGGATGATCGACGAGCGCATCGTCGACGACTTCGATACAGCTCTGACGGGTTTCACCGAACTTCTCGCGCAGACCGAATCGCCGTGGAGGGGCACGGCCGCGAAACTGGACGACTTGACCGCAGCGACCTGGCGGCGTGGTG
>JAGQIY010000130.1 GCA_020430865.1 Myxococcales bacterium | reverse complement strand
GATGGCCTCCCGCGCGCTGGGAGTGATCTGGATCCTTGGCTCTGGTGCTGGCACCTCCCGTCCAAGCTTCTGCTCCAGCTCTCCGGACTGATACATCTCGCGCACGATGTCGCAGCCACCAACGAATTCCCCGCGGATATACAGTTGCGGGATCGTGGGCCAGCTCGAGAAGTCCTTGATGCCTTGGCGAAGCTCGGGACTGCTCAGGACGTTCACGGTGACGTAGTCGCCGAGCAGCGCGTCGAGCATGCTCACGACCTGGGCGCTGAAACCGCACTGGGGGGTGCCCCGTGTGCCCTTCATGAAGAGCACGACTGGCGCGTTCTCGATGGTCTGCTGGATCTCGGTGTGGACGTCACTCATGGGGAGCAAATACCTTACGTTACGTTAGTCGTCCACGGAGCTGGGCTTCAGCCGCTCGCTGGTCGTGGCCGCCACGCCCCGTCCGGCCAGCGGCACGTCGGGCTCGAGGCACATCAAGCGCACCCGCCCGTTCGCGACGGTGCGTCCAGCCTCGTCCTCGATGGTTGCCTCCCAGACCTGAGAGCGGCGGCCGCGGTGCACTGGCGTGGCGCGCCCCGTCAATGTTCCCTCCCGCACGGCTCGCACGAAGGAGGTGCTGTTCTCGAGTCCAACGACACTGTAACCGGTGGTGGCCATGGCGGCGATGGCGGCCCCGGTGGAACACAAGGCCTCGATCACGCCGCAGTACACGCCGCCGTGGACGATGCCGTAGGGCTGTCGATGGTGGGCCGCGACGGTCCAAGAGGCCACCACCTCGTCGGCTGTGGCGATCTGGAAGACCAGCCCCATGGCCTGGTTCCAGCCCTCGGTATCGGCCTGGTTGATGGCCTCGGCGAAGTTCTGCGCGCCTGAGGCGTCAGTGGGGGAAGTCATGTGGGCTTCTACATCGGGTGAAACCGCCCCCGCGGCAAGCTCTCGCGCGGCTTGCATCGAGCCATCAGACCTTGCATCATCCCTTCATCCTGATAAGCGGATGCCTTCTGAATGAGTAGCCTGGACGCCACCGTCAGCCTGCTGAGTCTGTTCAGCGACCCCACCCGGATCCGCCTGATGGCGTTGCTCGGGCGAGAGGAGCTGAGCGTCGCCGAGCTGACCCGGATCACTGATCTGCCTCAGTCTCGTGTGTCGACTCATCTCGGGCGCCTGCGAGACGCGGGTCTGTTGCGTGACCGTCGCCACGGCTCGTCCACGCTCTACGCCGTCGCCGAGGGGATCTCCGAGCCGGCGGCGCGACTCTGGAAATCCCTGTCCGAAGAACTCGACGACGGTGTGATCAGCGGCGACCTCCAGCGCTGTCAGGAGCTGGTGGATGCGCGGGAGTCGTCTGGCGACTGGCCGGACTCCATCGCAGGTCAGATGGAGCGTTACTACTCTCCAGGTCGCACCTGGGAAGCGACGGCCAGGGGGCTCGTGGGCTTGCTGCGACTGGGGGACGTGCTGGACGTCGGCGCGGGGGATGGCGTGATCAGCGAGCTGCTGAGCGCGACCGCCGACAGCATCACGCTGCTGGATCGCAGCGAGCGCATGATCGAAGCCGCGAGGAAACGGCTGTCGCACTTGCCCTCAGTCGAGCTGTGCCAGGGCGACATGCACGAGTTGCCCTTCTCCGACGCCAGCTTCGACCAGGTCCTGCTCTACAACTGTCTCACCTATTCCCACGCGCCCGAACGCGCACTCGCCGAAGCTTCACGAGTGCTGCGACCATCGGGCGCGCTGGCGGTGGTCACGCTCAACGAGCACTCACACATGCAGATCACCAGCACCTACTCCCACCTAAACAGCGGGTTCAGTCCCGACACGTTGCGCGAAATGCTGATCGCCAGCGGCCTAGAGGTCCGCTTCTGTCAGGTCAGCTCTCGCGAGAAGAAAGTCCCCTATTTCGAGGTGGTCAGCGCGTTCGCAGACAAGCCGAGATAGCGCTGCGTAGCCACAGCAGAGCGCCATCGGCACGCGAATCGAGCACGACCGCGTCGGCGGAGATCCAGAAAGCACATCATGAGCGACATCGAAACCCAGATCCGAAAGCTAGCCAGTCAGCGCATCCTGATCCTGGACGGTGCCATGGGCACCGTCTTGCAGCGCCACCAGTTTGGTGAAGACGCGTTCCGCGGGGAGCTATTCAAGGATCACACCAGTGAGGTCAAGGGCAACAACGACCTGCTCGTGCTGACGCAGCCCGAGGCAGTGCTGGGCGTCCATCGCCAGTACCTGGAGGCGGGCAGCGACATCATCGAGACGAACACCTTCGCCGCGACGAGCATCGCTCAGGCGGACTACTCCCTCGAGAGCGCGGTCTACGACATCAACGTCAAGGCCGCACAGCTCGCGCGCCAAGCGGCCGCGGAGTTCACGGACAAGAACCCGAACAAGCCGCGCTTCGTCGCGGGTGCCGTGGGGCCGATGAACCGGACTCTGAGCATCTCTCCCGATGTCAACGACGCTGCATTCCGCGCGGTAACATTTGATCAGGTCTGCGACGCCTACGCTGAGCAGATCCGCGCGCTCGCCGAGGGCGGCGTCGACCTGCTGCTGGTCGAGACGATCTTCGACACGTTGAACTCGAAGGCCGCGATCGTCGCTGCGAAGCGCGTCGAGCGCGAGCGCGGCAAGCGCATCCCAATCATGCTCAGCGTGACCATCACCGATCGCTCCGGACGCACGCTCTCCGGGCAGACCCTGGAGGCCTTCTGGACCAGCGTACGTCACGCCGATCCGATCAGCGTCGGCATCAACTGCGCCCTCGGTGCGACGGAGATGCGTCCGTACATCTCCGAGCTCAGTCGCATCGCCGACACCCTGGTGAGCTGCTACCCCAACGCCGGCCTGCCGAACGCCTTCGGCGAGTACGATCAGACTCCGGGCGAGACCGGCGCCCTGCTTGCGGAGTTCGCCAAGGAGAAGTTCTCCAATTTCTACGGTGGGTGCTGCGGCACGACGCCGGAGCACATCGCCGCCATCGCCAAGAGTATGCAAGGCGCGGAGCCCCGCGAGCCCGCGGCGCCGCCGGTGTTCGCACAGTTCAGTGGCCTGG
>JAGQIY010001215.1 GCA_020430865.1 Myxococcales bacterium | reverse complement strand
TCGGTCGCCGTGATTCAGCGGTTCGGCAAGCTACTCGACACCAAGCCGTCGGGCCTTCATTTCAAGCTCCCCTTCGGTATCGACGTGGCGACGGTGGTACCGGTGAAACGCCAGCTGAAGCAGGAGTTCGGCTTCGCGACCGAGGGTGCCATCGATCCCGAGCAGGCGTCCCGACCCCACGATCACCAGCGTGAGACCCAGATGGTGACCGGCGATCTCAACGCCGCGCTGGTCGAATGGGTGGTCCAGTACCGCATCTCCGACCCTGTGCGCTACCTCTTCGAGGTTCGGGAACCACGCAGCACGCTGCGTTACGTTTCGGAGTCCGTGATGCGCGAGGTCGTCGGCGACCGCACCGTCGACGAGGTGATCACCATCGGGCGACAAGAGATCGAAGCCGAGGCGCTCGTCAAGATGCAGGCGCTCTCCAGCAAATACGTCATGGGCCTCGAGATCGACCAGGTCCAGCTGAAGAACATCAATCCGCCCGAGCCCGTGCAGGAGTCGTTCAACGAAGTGAACCAGGCTCAGCAGGAGAAGGAGAAGCTCATCAACGAGGCGCGCCGCGACTACAACAAGGTCGTCCCCCAGGCGGAGGGCGAGAAGGACCAGCGGATCCGCGAAGCGGATGGCTACCGGCTCCAGCGCATCAACGAGGCCGAGGGCGACGTCGCGCGCTTCAACGCTTTGTTCGCCGAATACATGAAGGCCCCGGAGGTGACGCGTCGTCGCATCTACGTCGAGACGATGGAGAGGGTCTTGCCCAAGCTGGAGTCGAAGATCATCGTCGACGAGCGGACCTCTGGCGTCGTCCCCCTTCTCGACCTTCGGAAGGGGAAAACGCCATGAACTCGCTACGGCTGGGCCTCGCCGTCTCGGCGTCATTGATCGCGAGCTTCGTGGCCGCGAACGCCATGTATACGGTGAGCGAGATCGAGCAGGTGGTCGTGACGCAGTTCGGCAAGCCGATTGGGGAGCCGGTGACCACCGCCGGCCTGAAGCTCAAGCTGCCGTTCGTCCAGGACATCAACTCGTTGGACAAACGCGTGCTCGAGTGGGACGGGCCAGCGTCGGACATGCCGACCAAGGACAAGCTCTACGTATCGGTCGACCTGTATGCACGCTGGCGAATCACGGATGCGCTTCAGTTCTTCTTGCGGCTCCGCGACGAGCGCAGCGCCCAATCGCGGCTGGACGACATCTTGGGCAGCGAGACCCGGAACGCCGTGGCCAAGCACGAGCTCATCGAGCTCATTCGGACGACCAAAGACCGAACCCCCTTGCTCGACCCCACGCTCGAAGGCGCGGAGACCCAGCTCGGCGTCGGCCAACTCGTCCCGATCCAGAAGGGTCGACAGCTCGTCGAGGAGGAGATCTTCGCGGCAGCCTCGGAGAAGGTCAGGGTCTTCGGGATCGAGCTGCTCGACATTCGCTTCAAGCGCATCAACTACAACGAAAGCGTGCGCCCGAAGATCTACGGTCGAATGGTGAGCGAGCGTCGGCAAATCGCCGAGCGCTTCCTCTCCGAGGGCAAGGGCGAGGCCGCGCGCATCCGCGGCAACCGCGTGCGTGAGCTCAAACGGATCGAGTCCGAAGCCTACCGGAGCGTGGAGGAGATTCGCGGCCTGGCCGACGCCAAGGCGGCCGAGATCTACGCCAACGCCTACGCGCAGAGCGATGCTGCGATCGAGTTCTACGAGTTCACGCGCACCATTCAATCCTACGAGCTATCCATCGGGCAGCACAGCACGGTGATGCTGTCGACGAAGAGCGACATGTTCAAGTACCTCGAAGGCATGCAGGCACCCACGAAGGGAGGGCAGCCATGATGATGGGTCTTCACCCCGCGCAGCAGCGCCTCCACCAAACCGAGACAGGTCGAACCGCCTGGGTCACCTTTCCCACCAAGGGTGGCGGCTTCGGCCCCCTGGAGGGCTTCGAGGAGATCGTGCTCGAGCCACGGTGCGACAACCGGCCTCTGCCCCACCACGAGGGCGACACCTTGACCTATGTTCACGAGGGCGCGGTGGCCTACGCCAACTCCCGCGGCGAGTCAGGGGTGATGCGGGCTGGCGAGCTCCGGCGCATGACGGGCGTCGCCCAGTCGCAACAGCTGGAGGCCAACGCCTCGGATAGCGACAGCGCGCAGCTGTTCCGGATGAAGTTGGCTGACAATCGTCGAGCCGTCGAGCCACGCGACGAGCAGCGTCGCTTCGGCATCGCCAACCAACGCGTGGGGCTCTGCGTGATCGCCTCCCACGACGGTCGAAACGGATCGCTTCGGCTTCAGCAAGAGGCGCTGGTCTTCTCGGCGGTGCTCTCGGC
>JAGQIY010001214.1 GCA_020430865.1 Myxococcales bacterium | reverse complement strand
GTCTTAACGCGGTGTTGCAGGAATGCACGGGCGCCAATCTTTTGGTAACCGAGAAGCCGCATGCGCCTTGTCTGTGGTTAAAAAAACAGTAAAAGCTTTCAATGGAGTTAGCTGGGGGTGGGCTGTGCATGGCGATTCCCTCCGGCACGGGTCGTAGAGGCAATGACAACATGATGAATGCCACCAAGCTGTTGCGCAGCGTCGTCCTGGCGCTGGCAATCGTCCTGGCTGCGCCGTTCGCTGGGGTGGCGGGAACCTTCTTCGGGGCTGAGGCCGCACAGGCTCAGACCATCCAGAGCATCAGCGTCAGCGGAAACCAGCGGGTCGACCGTGGCACCATCGTGTCCCGCCTCGCAGTTGGTGTTGGCGACGTCGCCACCGCCGCCAAGCTCTCGGCCTCGACAGTGAACCTCGAATCGACCGGGCTCTTCAGCAAGGTTTCGGTGACGTTCGGCGGGGGCGTGCTGCGCGTCGTCGTTTCCGAGAACGCGATCGTTGCCTCGGTTCTGTTCGAGGGCAACCAGCGCTTCACCGACGCCAACCTCCTCGCAATGGTCGAGGTTGCCGACCGCGGCAGCTTCACCCAGGACCGCTTGCAGCGCGACATCGGCAGCATCGAATCGGCCTACCAGCAGGTCGGCTACAGGGATGTGACGGTGACGACGCGCGTCGAGCCCGTCGACGGCGGTCGCATGCGTGTGACCTTCGTGATCGACGAAGGGCAGAAGAGCGGCATCGCCGGCATCAACTTCACGGGCAATGCAAGCATCGGTTCGGGAACGCTCAAGGGCGTCATGTCTCTTCACGAGACCAATCTGCTGAGCTGGCTGGTCAAGGACGACAACTACACCGACGAGGCCGCCGCTGCCGACGCCGAGGCGATCCGCATCTACTACGGCAACCACGGCTTCCCGGATGCGCAGGTGAGCTACGTCGCCGAGTTCGATCCAAGCCGGAACGGCTACTTCGTGAACTACACGGTGGTCGAGGGCGAGCGCTACCAGTTCGGCACCGTCGGCATCGAGACCAGTATCCCTGGCCTGGATGCGGACGTGCTGCGCTCGACCATTCAGACCCAGCAGGGCGGACGCTACTCGCTGAAGGACCTGCAGGAGACCGCGGACGACATGGCGATCGAGGCGACGGCGCAGGGTTATCCTTTCGCCGACGTGCGTCCGCGTATCGACCGCGACATCAACGGCCACATCTTCAACGTGACGTACCTCGTCGACGAAGGCCCGCGGGTCTACGTCAAGCGGATTGAAATCACGGGCAATGACAAGACACGTGACTTCGTCATCCGTCGCGAGCTGGAGTTCGCCGAAGGCGACCCCTTCAACCGCGCGATGGTCGTACGCGGCAAGCAGAACATCGAGAAGCTGGGCTACTTCAGCAAGGTTCGGTTCGATGTTCAGCCGGGCAGTGCTCCCGACAAGGTCATCCTCAGCATTGACGTGACCGAGCAGTCGACGGGCGACTACGGCTTGACGGCGGGCTATTCGACGACCGAAGGCGTCCTGGGTGAAGTCTCGCTGACCGAGCGGAACTTCCTTGGCCGCGGCCAGTATCTTCGGATCTCGGTTGGGGCGAGCCAGGCAGGCCGGACGTTTGATCTGAGCTTCACCGAACCACGGTTCATGGGCCTCAAGATCTCTTCGGGCATCGACGTCTACAACCGCATCACCGACGAAACCGCGACGGGCTTCTACGGCACGACGGCGACGGGCGGCCAGGTGCGTATCGGCCTGCCGGTCACGCGTGACCTGACGACGACCCTCTTCACCGGCCTCGAGTACAAGACCATTGCGGATGCCTCCGCACCGTTCTCGGGCGTCGTGACGAACGGGCAGGCCTTCACCAAGGCG
>JAGQIY010000129.1 GCA_020430865.1 Myxococcales bacterium | reverse complement strand
GATTTGGGGGTGAGGAACCCCGACCAGGCAGCGATTGCGTAGCACGGGCGATCCGCGCTACCCCTGCGCCATGGACGCGCCCGAGGACGCTGGATTCACGCTGTATCGCGCCGAGAGCCCGCTCTTGATCAGCGTGCCCCACGCAGGCACGGCGCTGCCCGAGGACCTGATGACGCGCCTCACACCCTTCGCGCGAATGCTGCCCGACACGGACTGGCACGTGGAGAAGCTGTACGACTTCGCGGCCGGGCTGGGGGTCACCTGCTTGTTCGCGCGCTACAGCCGCTACCTGATCGACCTGAATCGCGATCCGAGCGGTGCGTCGCTCTACCCAGGCATGAGCGTCACGCAGCTGTGTCCCACCACCAGCTTCTCCGGGGAAACGCTGTACGCGGCCGGTGACGAGCCGGGCGAGCAGGAGATCCGCGAGCGCCGGGCCCGCTTCTTCGAGCCCTACCACGAGACGCTGCGCGCGGAACTGGACCGCTTGAAGGCGCGTCACGGCTTCGCCGTGCTCCTGGATGGGCACTCCATCCGGGCCGAAGTACCCAGGTTCTTCGCTGGGCGTTTGCCAGATCTGAACCTCGGGACCGCAGACGGACGCAGCTGCGCCGCCGCCCTGGAGCGAGTCGCCGAGGGCGTGTTCGAGGCTTCTGGCGCGACCTGGGTGAAGAACGGGCGCTTCAAGGGTGGCTTCATCACACGCAGCTTCGGCGTCCCCGAGCGTGGGGTACATGCGCTCCAGCTCGAGATGGCTCAAGCCGCTTACATGGACGAGGCGCCGCCGTTTCCCTGGGAGGCGACACGCGCGCGTCCGCTGCAGCGCATCCTCGAACGCCTGGTGATCCAGCTGCGAGACTGGCGCCCCAGCTCGAACGACTAGGAGCCCGTGTTGACCCGACAGATCCTCGCCTGCGACGCGCTCTTCGACGGCCTCACCTGGCACGCACCCGCGTGCATCGAGATCGCTGGCGGCGTCGTGCACTCCGTCTCGGCGGGCACCCAGGGCGCCGCCGAGCGTGTACCCGGCGTGATCGTCCCGGGGATCCCGAACCTGCACTCCCACGCCTTTCAGCGCGCATTCGCGGGGCTCACCGAGCGCTCCAGCGGTGCTGGCAGAGACAGCTTCTGGAGCTGGCGAGAGGCCATGTACCGCTTCGCCTCGCGTCTCGACCCCGACGCCGTGGAGGCCATCGCCGAGCAAGTGTTCCTGGAGATGCTGGAGGCCGGCTACACCAGCGTCGCCGAGTTCCACTACGTCCACCACCAGGCCGATGGCTCCCCCTACCAGGACATCGCAGAGCTTGGTCGCCGCGTGTGCGCCGCCGCTCGTTCCGCGGGGATCCGGATGACGCTGCTCCCGGTGTTCTACGAAGCGGCAGGCTTCGGGCCCCAGCCCATCGAGCCAGCGCAGCGACGCTTCTACAACACCGCCGAGCGCTACCTCGAGCTGTGGCGGGCGCTGTCGCGTGAATGCGATGAGCTCATCACCCTCGGCGCAGCTCCCCACAGCTTGCGAGCCGCACCTCTCGGCAGCTTGAATGCGGTGGTACGGGAGGTGAAGCGCGTCGCTCCCCAAGCTCCGATCCACATCCACGTCGCCGAGCAGCTACGCGAGGTCGAGGAGTGTCTGGCCCACCACGGCCAGCGCCCGGTGGAGCTGCTGCTGGACGGCGCCGCGGTGGACGAGAGCTGGTGTCTGGTCCACGCAACACACCTCGAGACCAGGGAGCAGGTGGCGCTCGCTGGCTCGGGCGCGATCGCAGGCTTGTGCCCGACCACCGAGGCCAACCTGGGCGACGGATTTTTTCCGCTTGGCAATTTTCGCGAAGCGAGAGGGCGCTGGGGGATCGGGAGTGACAGCCAGATCAGCGTGGATCCGGCGCAGGAGCTGCGCCTGTTGGAGTACGGACAGCGCCTGGTCCAGCATGCGCGCAACACGGTCCTGCGCGGCGACAGAGAACAGCACACGGGCACGGAGCTGCTCTCGGAGGCGTTGCTGGGTGGGGCCCAGGCGCTGGGTTCGCCCGTGGGTCGTCTGCTGCCCGGTTGCCTCGCGGATCTGGTATGCCTCGACGCGGCGCATCCAGGCCTCGTCGCGCGTTCCCCGGCGGAGCAGCTCGACAGCTGGGTCTTCGCCTGCAACCGGCCTGCCATCGCCCGGGTGATGGTGGCGGGCAACTGGCTGGTGACGGGCGGAAGCCACGCACGTCGAGAGGCGGTTCAGCGGCGCTTCGAGCGCTGCCTGACGCGGCTTCAGAGCTAGACGTCGCCGCTACTCGGCCTCCCCTGGCAGGCGCAGGGACGGGACGCAACGGTAGGAAAAATCGCCCTCGGCGCCGTCGATCACCCACACCCACTCGCCAGTCTGAGGATCCACTTCGCGGATCCGTGAGCGAGCAGGGAACGGCATCGACACCGAAGCCGTGACCGTGCTGTCCAGCACCAGGAAGTTGCCGTTGGACAGGCGATCGATGTCGCCAGCGATCAGCGACATGTAGGTCTCGTGATCGTCCACCCAGAGGATCGAGGCTTCCATCTTCTGGGTGTCCAGGCCGATGCGCATGGGGCGAGTGTTCCACGACGCTGAGTCGCGATAGGGATCCCCGACGCCGTTGTCGAAGAGCAAGAGGCTGCCGTCGGGCTGGAGCTGCGGCGAGTGTTGATGGAAGAACCAGTGATCACCGTTCAGCGTGAAGTCGCCCTCATCCCCGAGCTTCCACACGATGTCGCCGGTCTCGTGATCGATTTTGATCACCCAGTCTTGGTGCCGCATGCTGAAGATGACCGAATCGTCCTCGGCGACGTAGATCATGCCGTTACCGTGACTCCAGTCCTTCGCCTGCTTGCCGGTGGTCGGGCTGAACAGCGGATAGTACGTATTGTCGAAGTCGGCGCGCTTGCGCTGGGGATCCAGGTGATCCAGGGCGCTCCAGCTCCACGCGATCACGCCGGCAGGAGTGAACTCGACCAGGAAGTCCCCGACCACGTAGTGAGTCTCATTGTCCGCCGGATAGAAGATGTCCCGCGCTTCGATGCTGATCGCCATGAAGTTGCCGTTGGGCAGGGGGATCACGTCGTGGTGGAACAGCGGCACGCCAAGCTGAGCGGTCGTCACCTCGCTCTGCACCGCGCCGAGCTCGTCGATGATCTGCATCCTGTCCCCGAGGATGAACATGAAGTTTCCGTCGGGTAATAGCTTGATGCCGGCAGGCAGGTGATCCAGCGCCATCGCGTCAGGGTAAGCCAGGAACCAACGCGTCTTGCCGGCGTTGTCCACCACATAGACCCCAGCATTCGCCACGACTGGCGCCTCGGAGTAGTCGAACACCCGGTAATCCGCTGCCGCGCTACCACTGCCGGTCACGCTGAAGCTCGACTTGTACCCCGGAAGCGCCGGCCGCGTCTTGAAGCTCACGGGGTAGCGCTCCGAGCCGATCACCAGCTCTGCGGCATAGGCCGTATCGGGTTCGAGTCCTCGTAGGCGGTAGCGACGGGACTCGGGATCGCTCTCGGCGAGTAACCCCACGTGCACGCCGGCGTCGGCAGAGTCCGAGGTCAGCTCCAGCTGCGCGTCGATTCCGTCCGGCAACGTAGCGACGACGTCGACCACCATGGGCTGCTGATCGTAGAGCTCCGACTCCAGCGCTGGCTCGACGACGCCCCCGGTGCCGCCGGTCCCGGCGCTGCCCGCCGCCCCACCGCTGCCACCACTACCCGAGCTGCCGGAGCTTCCTGCGCTCCCGCCGCTGGCTCCGTCCGTTGCATCATCCGAGCAACCCAGCTGCAACCCAGCCGCACTCACGAAAAGCAAAGCTCCGAGCATCAAGCGCATCCGATGCATGTAGCATGAGGGCACGCCCGACGGTGCTGCGCCAGCGCCCCTCCTGGCTCCTCGCCAGTTCGTCGCTGCCCTGTGACTGGAAGTTTCCGCGCGCGGATGTCCAGACTCCCGCCGCCTCCCCTCACCCCCGAACCCGGCTCCAGTGTACCCAACGAAGCGAGGCCGTTGCTCCCCACTCCGGTCAACGCGCGCCTATTGCCGCAAGGAAACTCTGCTTTGACCTACGCCAGCGTCTGCGCTGACCGGCCCGATGGCCGACCCGGCCCGAGTGGGCGCGCTGGTCGACGGTCGAACCCGCTGCGGGTCGCAGTTTCTCGCCGCCGCCCGCTCCGATCCCGGCTCCAGGCCCGGGGTTTGTTCCGCTGTGAAGTCACACACTTGAGTTTGGTGCTCAGGCTGTCATGGTTGCGCCCGCCAGCGCCCGGGCCCACCGCGGCCTGCCGAGCCTGCCCCACCCTTACCCCTGCGAGGTCAGCCCATGATCACCGTCAGCGACGTCTCCATGAACTTCGGCGAACAGGTGCTGTTCGACAACGTCAACGTCACCTTCAACGAAGGCGAACGCTACGGCCTGACGGGGCCGAACGGAGCGGGCAAGTCCACCTTCATGCGCATCGTCACCGGCGAACAGGAGCCGATGGCCGGCAACGTGCGACGTCCGAAGCGCGTGGGCATCTTGCGTCAGGATCAGTACCAGTTCGAGGAGAACCGCGTGATCGACGTGGTGCTGATGGGCAACGACAACCTCTGGCAGGCGATGCACGAGAAGGAGACGTTGCTCGAGAAGGGTGAGGACCTGACCGACGAGGACGGGATGCGGCTGGGCGAGTTGGAAGGTGTCATCGCCGAAGAAGACGGCTACATGGCGGAGGCCGAGGCCACGGAGCTGCTCGAGGGCCTGGGCATCCCCGAGAAATTCCATGGCGGAAAGATGTCGGCGCTGACCGGCGGCGACAAGGTACGCGTGCTCCTGGCCCAGGCCCTGTTCGGCAAGCCCGACGCACTGCTGCTCGACGAGCCGACGAACGCCCTCGACATCGCGAGCATTCGCTGGCTGGAGGGCTTCCTGCTGGACTACCGCGGCGTGCTGGTCGTGATCAGCCACGATCGCCACTTCCTCAACGAGGTCTGCACGCGCATCGCGGACATCGACTACCAGACCATCATCGTCTACCCCGGCAACTACGACGACATGGTGCACCAGAAGGCCGAAGCCCGCGGCAGCCTGGAGCTCCAGAACGCCGCGAAGCAGAAGAAGATCCAGGACCTGCAAGAGTTCGTGCAGCGCTTCCGCGCGGGAAGCCGTGCGAGCCAGGTCAAGAGCCGTGAGAAGGCCCTGGAGCGCGAGAAGCAAGCGCTCGGCGACCTGAAGCGCTCCAACATCGAGCGTCCCTGGCTACGCTTCGAGGTCAAGCGACCCAGCGGAAAGCAGGCGTTCAGCGTCGAGGGCCTGACGAAGCACTTCGGCGACATCGTCATCTGCGACAACTTCAACTTCAGCCTGTTCCGCGGAGACAAGGTGGCCGTCGTCGGCCCGAACGGCGTTGGCAAGACCACGCTGCTCAAGATGCTGGTGGACGAGGTCGGACCGGACCACGGCAAGATCGAATGGGGCTATGAGGCGCAGGTCGGCTACATGCCCCAGGACCACCACGAGCAAATCGAGAAGAGCGACGTGACGGCGCACAAGTGGCTCTGGAGCTGGGCTGAGGACGCCGACGAAGAGCAGATCCGCGCCATGTTCGGCCGCCTGCTGTTCAAGAAGGACGAGCCCTTCAAGCCGACCAAGGTGCTCTCCGGTGGAGAGACCGTGCGGCTCCTGCTCGCGCGCTTGATGCTGCTCAAACCCAACATCTTGCTGCTCGACGAGCCCACGAACCACCTCGACCTGGAAGCGATTCGCTCGCTGACGGACGCCCTGGTCAGCTACGAGGGCAGCTGCATGTTCGTCACCCACGACCGGCAGATGGTCAGCACCGTCGCCGACCGCATCCTCGAGCTCAGCGAGGAAGGCATCCGAGAACTGACTCCGCAGCAGTTCATGGAGGGCGACTTCCTCACCAAGCACAAGACCTACCAGAAGCCAGGTTGGTGACACGATCCCCGACGCTCGGGGCCGAGGAGTCCGGGTCGGTGAGCGCCAGATCGGGGGCCGGGGGTGAGGCGCCCTTGCGTCCGCCCCACGGCTCGGCGATGGCTCCGGGGGCCATGGACGCATACCTCGTCGACTCCCTGGGCAAGTTGGGCTTCACGCCCGGCAACTATCGCGTCTTGATGCTGCTGCCGCTGGTGTACGTGGCCTGGGCTGACGGCACGATGGAGGACGTGGAGATCGAGCGCATCGACGCCATCGCCAAGGACCGTTTCTTCACGGATACTAGTGGGCTGGAGATCCTGGACGCTTGGCTCGCCGAGCGCCCCAGCGAAGCCTACTTCCGCCAGGGCCTCGAGGACCTCTTCCTGCTCGCCCAGACCGAGGAGGGAGAGCCGCTGGTCCATGCCGAGGAGCTCCACGAGCTGCTGAGCCACGCCGAGGCCATTGCCCGCGCCACGGCCCATGCATTCGACGACCCCCGAGCGGTGACCAAGGAGGAAGAGGTTGCGCTGGCCGACATCGCGAAGCTGCTTCGAGTCGACAACGGAACTAGCTGGCGGCGCCTGCTGGACGATCTAGACGCCGGCCCTGCATCGATTCGGGCCGGACGCGCCCCGCGCTCCAGACGCGCCTGAGCGCGACAGGAACCTCCTGTCTACTCGACGCAGCGTCCCTCGTCGAGGCGGCACATCCGATGTCGCCTGCACAGAACCGAGTCCTTGCAGTGTTCAGTTTCCGCAGGGATACATTCACCGGCGCGCGCGGCGCAGTTCCCGAGCCGCTTGCAGTCCTCGCTTCGCGCGCAGTCCTGCTCGGTGGTGGCCTGGCAGATCCCTCCCCGAGCGGTGCAGCGCCCCTGAGTCTTGCAGCCCCGACTGCCGCGGCAGCTCTCCCCCGAGGCAGCGCAAACGTCCCCGCGCTTCTTGCAGTAGCCCAGGGTCGCGCAGCCCGCGCTGGCAGCGCAGTGCGCGTCCGAGTCGGCGACGCAGCGCCCCGAACCTGCCCCACAAAGGCCGTACTCTCGGCATGACTTTCCGCTCGCGCAGTGTGCCTCCGTGCAGAGCGTGGGGTCGAGCTCCGGACAGTCGACGCATGGCTCGCAGCCTCCTGCCCTGAGCTCGGAGGCTTCCAGGTCGAGGTCGGCGAGCTCCTCCGCCAGGCTCTTCGGTCTGACACTCGGGCTGGGCGCGGCCGCGGTGGGCGCTTGCGTCCCGGGCGGCGCCTGCGTGGAGCTCCCTCGCGGCGCGGAGCTGGGGACGCTCGTCGCGCTGGAGCCAGCACCCGCGCCACCGCAGTCACTGCAGCCAGCGCAGCCAGACGTGGCGCCGAGCAGCACTCCGAGCGCGATCTGAAGCAGACCAGAGACGCGAGCCGGATCGCGCGTGGGCGTCTGCGTCGGTCGCTGCATGTTCCCCTCGACTACTTTGGGCGCTTCTTCAAGAGCAGTCCCAGCTGATCCATCAGATCGTCTTGCAGCTTGCCGCCGGTCACTACCAGCGCGGCGTCTTCGATACCCAGGATCATCAGCTCCGGCGAGTCATCGTCGTCGAGATCAGGGATGGTCGTCTGTGGGCCGGGTCGCTTGACCTCGCCGTCGGCCTCGAAATCGCAGACCACCACGCCGATGTTGTCTCGCCCACCGACGGCGTTCGCGAGATCGATCAGCAGCTGATTGACTGCCGAAGGAGACTCCTCGAGCCGCAGGGTCGCCTCGATCTCCGTGGGCTCGACGTATCCGCACAGCCCATCGCTACACATCAGGTAACGATCACCAGGTAGCGCGCGGTGACTGGTGACGGACACGCGGAGCTGCTGATCCATGCCCAGCGCGCGGGTGACCACGCTGCGAGGAAAGCGGGCTATGACCTGGTCGTCGAGTTCCGGCTGCGTCTCCAGCACGTCCTGCAGCAGCGAGTGATCCTGAGTCAGTTGCTCCAGCGCTCCCCGTCGCAGGCGATAGGCGCGGCTGTCACCGACGTGGGCGATGTGCAGCAGGTGACTCCTTGGGGAATACAGGCCAGCGACCACCGTCGTGCCCATGCCTTGATACTTGCCGTGGGTGCGGGAGATCTCGACAACGTCCTTGTTCGCCTTCTGGATTGCGGCGACCAGACGGCGCGCGTCGTTGGGCAGTCCGAAGCGATCGAAGTCGGGGCGCTCCCACGCCTTGCGCACGGTCGCGCCGACGTAGTTCGCGATGCTGGTGCAAGCGAGCTTGGCAGCGACTTCCCCCGCCTTGTGCCCGCCCGCGCCGTCAGCGACGGCGAACAGGCCAAGGTCTTCGCGGACCAGGAACTGGTCCTCGTTGTGGCTGCGACGACGACCCACGTCCGTCTGTCCAGCGGCCACCAGGGTCATCTGTCCGGGCGTCATCGAGGACCTCCCTGGCACGCTACGCGGCTCAAGTTTTTTCCGTACGGTACCAAGATGCACCGACCTCGCGCCGGCGGGCACGATGGCTATGGATTGGCGGGGTGTGCTTCGGCGCCCTGCGAGTGCGAAGAGAGCAGGGAGATATCGGGATTCGTGTCACTCGAGGTATACAGAGCATGCCAGGGGGTGCTGGCCCCACGCAAGGCACCCTTGGGCTGGGTGAGCGGCGGCTTCTCGGCGCCCAGACAGCTGAGCACGACATACGGGTCCAGACGCCGGTGACGCCGCAGGCCAGAGCTCGCCTCGATCCCAGCCGGCTTCAGACATCGCTCGTCGAGCTTCGACAGCAGCGCGCTCGCTGCCTCGTTGTCGCTCTGGTCTCGTCCAGAGTGGGTCTCGTCTTTCGCGGCGCGCTCCGAAGGTTGCACGACCAGCTCGAGGTGCAGGTGAGGCATGACGCTGGCACCGGACGCGTTGCCGCTCTTGCCCACCGCGCCCAGCTCCTGACCGAGCTGCACCTTCGTGTAGCCGTCATCGGTCAGCTCCTGCTTCGACAGGTGGGAATAGAACAGGGAGAGATAGCCCCTTCCCCACTCGTCGGGCAGAGGGCACACGAGCTTCACCACGCGCCCATAGCCACCCAACACACCCTGGATGGCCTCGCCTGCGCACGCGGCGAGCACTGGCGTCCCGATAGGCGCTAGCAGGTCCACTCCATTGTGCTTGCCGTGGTAGCGCGGCGCCAGGAACTGCCCTTGCCCGGCTTTATCCGCACGGATGCCGTGATCAATCGGCAGCACCCAGCCGACGCTGGCTGGCTTCGGCGCCGCGCTCGCCGCCTCCTCCGCGGCTGCGGCCTCGACCGCCGCGTCGACATCGTCGTCCTGTTGGCTGAGCAGCTCAGCCGGCGGAACCGGTGACGGATCCGGCGCGACGGCTTCTCGCGCCGTCTGACCGCAGCCCACGCTGACCAGCGCGGCGCTCAGCGCAATTCCGCCCCACAACCCTAACCTATTGGAATCTTTTGATTTTACGCTCAGCCACTGGCGGTGTCTCTGCCGCTTTCCTGCTCCCGAAGCCATGTTTTGCGAGCTTAGCAAAAGGCCTCCGTTCGGCTCCAATTGTTGACCAACCAAGCCAGCCCAGAGGGAGCAGCACGACCAGCGCTGGCACCTCGAGGGGCTGCTCCAGCACCCCCATCAAGCTTAGCGTCAGCACGCACAGCGCAGTCAACGCACGCAAGCGTGCGTAGCTACCTCGCGCTCCACGCCGCAGCACACCAAGCGCCAGGTCCGTCGGCCAGAACAGCAACAGGGCCTGGTTCATCCTCAGCTCCTGCATCCGAGCAAGCACACTCATCAGCCACAACGCGCTGCCGACCGCCCCCAGCACGAGGCCGGTCAGCAGCACCGCAGCGCGAGCGCCGCGAGGACTGCGACGACTGAGCACCAGCGGCAGCGTGAGGAGGCCCGCCAAGCCCGCGAACGAGGGCCAGGTGCGAGGCGCCTGGCTCGGAAAAGGCACACCCCGTCGGCGACTCACGCGCTCCACCTTCGCGCCAAGCTTCGACTCGAGCTCGCTCCGCAAGTACCGCGGCAGGAACATCGCCTCCCTCAGCGACATGTCTTGGTCGAGTCGCGGCCCCGCGAACACCTGTCCGAGCGCTACCGCGAGCGGCCACTCGCCGAGCCCCTGAGCGCCGAGCTCCCGACGGGTGACACCAGCACTGACGTCGGCGCCCTGGAGAAAACGACCGGAGGTGGCGCGATCGACCACGTCACGGATCCGTGTGGTGCAGTTGTCGTCGAAGTGGTGGTAGTGGTAGTAGCGATTTTCCTCACGGCTATCGCTCTCCAGGAGACCGATCACGCGGAGCTTCTGTTCGCGGTCGAGCGGGAGGACCTGCCGATAGACGTCTCGGTCGCTCGCGACGTAAGCACGCAGCATTCGCTCCTTGGGCCACACCGAGACCCAGAAGCGTGAGTTACCACGAATGAACTCCCAGCCGATCTTCTGGGGCGGCGTCTCGAAATCGGTCGTCCCGTAGTTGTAGCAGCGGGCCCGCAGCCGCTCTTCGACGCAGATAGCCGCGTGGCCGAAGCGCTCGAAGAGGTGCTCTCCTGGACCCATCGTGTAGACCACGATCTCGGGGTCGGCGCTCAAGGCGCCCAGCAACGCGAGGCTTGGAAGCACTTCGACGATAGTCTCGCGCGGAAATGCGCGCGCGCAACTCTCGTTTTGGCCACACAGGCAGTACGAGAGTCAGAAGTCGTAGTTCGCGAAGGTGCGCCACCCGAAGCGGAGCGCTTCGTCAGCGCCATCGGCAATCGCCGCGGCGCCCGGCTTCAGCCCCACGCCCGGGTCCAGCAGCCCGAGCTCGCCACCGACCGTCAGCAAGCTCCCCGCCAGAAGCGCCCGAAAGCGAAATCCGAAATCGTACTCCGTTCCCCAGTAGCCCCCGGACGCGCCTCCGAGCGCCGTGCGCGGGTCTCCGCCCGAGAGCTTCGTGTTGGCCGGGTCCCTGGGGTCCACCGGCGCGAAGGCGAACAGGACTCCCCCGTAGAGGTCGAGCCCCTTTACCACACGGTAACCAACTCGAGGAAAGAACGCCAACGTGTCGTAGGGGGCGCCCTCGGTAGGCAGTCGACCCGCCTCGCTCATGGGCGCCCCGATCGAGGGGTCGGTCGCGGTCGCCGCACTGCGCGCCGACTGCATGGCGACGATCTGGTCGAACAGCACGACTCCAAACTGGTAGTTCGGATCGGCTCTGAAATCGGTCACCACCCCGTCCTGAGGATCCGAGTCCCCGCTGAGGAAGAGCGAGTCGAGGGATACGCTGAGGGGACCCAGCATGTAGCTGGTTCGCCCCGCCCAGGCGAAGGCGCGCAGGTCCTGCTTCACGCGCAGGAAGGTGGGCGCGAGCTCGGTCGTCCCGTGCTGATACGCCGCCTCTGCCTCGAGCAAGAGGATGGCCTCCTCCATGTCGACACCAAAGGTCATGCTGGCATCGACGATGCCGTAGCGGGCACGAGATCCGTCCGCCCCCTCGTCCCGTCGCAGGGCGACGTGAAGCTCGCCGCGATCCAGATCCGATCCGCCGAAGCTCAAGCCAAGCTCAGCACGCACGCTGGGCTCGTCGTCTCGCGAGGCCTCGCCCTCACGCAGGATGCGTTCGTCCTGGAGGACCCGCTGGAGGGCGACGTGGGCCTGAAAGTCGGCGTCTCCAGTCGGTCCGGTGAACAGTCGCGCCTCCAGCACCCGATCCCCTCCCCGAGGATCGACGAAACGCGTGTCTCCCGGCGCAGGCTCGTGAGCGCCATCGTTCTCGATCAACCCAAGGCCCCAGTGGCTGGTGTTGAAGCCGGCCTGCACGCCCACCACGTCCGACAGCCGCAGCGCCAGGTTCGCCTTCCGCAACACCGGGTCCGAAGACCCCTGGCCGGGATAGCCGCGCCCAGCCGGTCGGTCCTGATCGGACAATGCGCCGCGCACCAACTCGTGTTCGTACTCCGCGCGGAGCGCGACGTCACCCAGTCGAAACCCGGTGTCGAACGTTGCCCCGAGGCGGACGAGAGGTTCGCTGAGAAGCAGCTCGGACACGCGAGTGACGGGGTCGGCTCGCTCCTCCGCCAGTTTTTCAACACGGAAACGCCCGGTACCGGACACCACCAGCCGCATGCAGCGCCCGAAGTCCAGTGTGAGCGGGTGCGTCGGTCGCTGATCGGGTCCGACGACGACGACCGCAGGGTCCGGACCGCTCGCGGTGTCGGAGGTGGTGACGCAGAGCCCGGTCTGCCCTGCCGCTGCCGCGCTGGGCGCTATCACCCCTGCCAGCGCGATCACACTCGCCGCGGCCCATCGGCCAACCCCTGGTCGACGGTCGCAGCCAGGGTGTCTCTCACCCCCCAACCTGCGTCGTGAAACGCCGCCCCCTCTTCGCTGCATCCCTCGTTCAATAGAAGAAACGGCGCGGAGTGTGAACACTCCGCGCCGCGATCCGGTGTTTCTTTCGTGAAACGGGCTCGGCCCTGCTCAGACAGACGTCACTTCCTCGCGGGACTGCGCGGCGCGAGTCGCCATGCGACGGGCGTAGTAGGCCATCGCCCCGAACGCGAGCAACCCGACCAGCGCCACCGGGAGCACCCCGACCAGCTGGCTCTTCACCACCTCCGCGCCGATGACGAAGAAGCCCATGACGAGCACGAAGAAGGCGAAGGCCTTGCGCAGGGTGTCCTGGGGGAGCTTGCTGACCAGGCGAGTTCCGACGAAGGTCCCGAGCACGGCCGCGACCGAGAAGCCAGCGGTGAGCATCCAGTTGATTTCCACGTGGCCGAGGTGTCCAGCAGCGCCAGCGAAGGACTTCAGAGCAATCACGAAGAGCGAAGTACCAACCGCTTGCTTCATCGGGAGTCCGCCGAGCAGCGCCAGGGCGGGCACCACCAGGAAGCCGCCCCCCGCGCCGATCAGACCCGTCACTCCACCCACGATGAGGCCCTCGATCGGCACCATCCAGAGGGCGTGCGGCTTGCCATCACCCTGACTCTCCTTGCGACCGCGCAGCATCGCGAGCGCCGTCACCAGCATCATCAGGCCGAAGGCACCCAGCAGGACAGCGCCCGGAATGAGGTAGGCAACCCGCCCCCCGAGGAACGCGCCGAGCATGGCGGAAACCCCGAAGAACAGCCCCGTACCCCAGCGGACGTTGTTGTTGCGGGCGTGCTGGATGGACGCGACGGCGCTCGTCACCCCCACCACGATCAAGCTCATGGCGATCGCTGGCTTCGCGGGGATCCCCACCACGTACGTGAGGATGGGAACCGTGAGGATCGAGCCTCCTCCACCGAGGAGACCCAGAGAGATGCCGATCAGTGCGGCGAGGATGAGAGAGACAACGAGCATGAGAGGAGCCCTTTTGAGCAACGAGTTGGCGTTTCGATGCAACACGTTTGCGAGAGGCGTGCCAGCTCAGGAAAGCGCGAAACATGCAGCAATTTGAGGACATCGCAGCGCAAGTCAGGTGAGGACGTGGGGGCTGCAACGTTTCAAGCGCAACCCGATGCAACGCTGGCTGAAACGACGTGGAACAGCCGGTCAGGCCTGGTTGGCGTCGATCAGCAGGCAGCTCGGCTTTTGCTCGCGCTTCGGACGCCAAAATCGCGCAAATTACGCCGCGCCTCACCGCGCGCTCACTGGCACGCGGCTTGCGAGAGACCTCAGGAGTCCCGGTGTGCGGGACAAGCGTTTGGAGGCTCCCGTGTTTCTGCGACAACTCTTCGATCTCGACAGCTCAACCTTCACCTACCTGGTCGCTGATCCCGAGACCAGACAAGCCGCGCTCATCGATCCGGTGAAGGAGCAGACCGAGCGCGATCTGAAGCTGGTCGAAGAGCTCGGCTTCGAGCTGCGCTACGTCCTGGATACGCACGTCCACGCCGATCACATCACCGCTGCGGGCGAGCTTCGCGAGCGGACTGGCGCCGAGAGCGTGGCGGGTAAGGCCGGCGCGAGCTGCGCCTCACTTCACGTCGGCCATGGGGACACGCTCCCGCTCGGGAGCTTGACCATCCGCGCGCTGGAGACTCCCGGTCACACCGATGACAGCGTCAGCTACCACGTGGGAAACGCGGTGTTCACGGGCGACGCCCTGCTGATCCGCGGCTGTGGCCGCACGGACTTCCAGAACGGCGACGCGGGCACGTTGTACGATTCGATCACCGGCGTCCTCTTCGAGCTGCCTCCTGAAACGACCGTATACCCAGGCCACGACTACCGGGGCCACGCCCAGAGCAGCATCGCCGAGGAGCGCGCCCACAATCCGCGCGTCGCCGGGCGCTCGCGCGAGCAGTTCATCGAGCTGATGAACAACCTGCAGCTGGCCAAACCGAGACGCATCGACGAGGCCGTGCGGGCAAACCGGATCTGCGGCAACGCCGAGGCTCCTTTCGCCACGCTGCCCAAGGCGTCCACCGGCTACTTCCAGCTTCAAGCCGACCAGTTCGTTCAGTCGGCACCTGACGCGCGCATCATCGATGTCCGAGAGCCCGCTGAGTTCACCGGCGACCTGGGACACCTGCAGACTGCGGAGCTCGTGCCGTTGTCTACCGTGACGAGATCAGCACGAGACTGGCCGCGGGAGCAGCCGCTGCTCATGGTGTGCCGGTCAGGGCGTCGCTCGGCGATGGCGGCGGAGCAGCTCCTCGCCATGGGCTTCCAGCAGGTCGCCAACCTGGAGGGCGGCATGCTCGCCTACCACCACGTATTGGAGAACGCACCCACCTTGCGCTGAGCCACGCGCGACCCATCATTTCCACACGGAACTTTTTCACCCCTCGCCTCTCCCCGAGGCACTGACCCCAAGCCCCCTCGAGAAACTCGCGAGCGCACCCCTCTCCGGACCAGGCGTCCAGGCCCAGCAGAGGTGCGCCCAACCCCGGAATTGCACATGGAAATCGCAACGGAGTCCTTTACACCTGGCATGTCCGCCTTGGGCGGCGCGCTGATTGGCCTAAGCGCCTCTTTGCTCATGCTCAGCCACGGCCGCATCGCTGGCATCAGCGGCATCGTCGGCGGGCTGCTCGAGACTCGATCCAAGGATCGCGACTGGCGCCTGGCGTTCGTGCTCGGCCTCGTCGTCGGAGGTATCGCGCTGATGTTCGCCTACCCCGGCGCATTCGCGGTGGGGATCGATCGAGGAGCAGTCGCGGTAGTGGCTGCTGGTCTGCTTGTCGGCTTCGGCGCGCGACTCGGCAGCGGCTGCACGAGCGGTCACGGCGTGTGCGGCATCAGTCGCATGAGTCGACGCTCGCTCGTCGCGACGGGCACCTTCATGACCACCGGAGCCGTCACTACGTTCCTCTACTCATTGCTCGCTGGAGGTGCCTCGTGAGACATGCATTCGCCTTCCTCGTCGGTCTGATCTTCGCCGTCGGGCTTGGCCTGGCGGGCATGACACAACCCGCGAAGGTGATCGGGTTCCTCGATTTCACCGGTCGCTGGGATCCGAGCCTCGCCTTCGTGATGCTGGGGGCCATCGCGGTTCATTTCATCCTCTTCAGGCTGGTGCTGAAGCGGAAGTCGCCGCTGTTCGCCGGTGCCTTCCAGGTCCCCGGCAGCCTGCATCTCGACCATCGCCTGATCATGGGCTCCGCCATCTTCGGCATCGGCTGGGGACTGGCCGGCTACTGCCCGGGTCCGGCCATCGTCTCCAGCGGTGGAGGCAGTGGACGCGCGATCCTGTTCACCGCCGCGATGCTGATCGGCATGCTGTTGTTCAGGGCCTTCATGGCCTGGGACGCCCGACGCGGTGATGAGCGGGTCACCCAGCTGTCCCGCTGACCGGTCTCATCGACCTGACTCAAGGGCCGTCGAGCACCTCGACGGCCGCAGTCATTTCCGCACACTGAGAGCCAGGAAGGGGCTCCAGCCGCCTCCTCGGGCGGGGGGGAGAGAACGCTCATTCGTCGCTGGCCAAGCCGTAGCGCCGCAGCTTCCGCCACAGCGTCGTACGACTGATGCCGAGGCTCTGCGCTGCCCGTTCCCGGCTGCCACCGGCGCGCTCCAGGGCCTGCACCAGCCTTCGCGCTTCCGTGGGGAGATCCGTGTCAGGAGTCGCCGCAACGTTCAGCTGGGGTGGGCCCTGTTGCCCTGCCCCGCGCACTTCCGGCGGCAGCTCCGCCTCCGTCAGCACGCCTCCGCTTCCCATCACGAACGCGTACTCGATGCTGTTCTGCAGTTCGCGAACGTTGCCGGGCCAGTCGTAGGCCTCGAGCGCCCGGAGCGCGCCCGAGGAGACGTGGGACACCTGACGGGACGAGCGCTGGTTCCATTGCTCCACGAAGTGCTGACTCAGGAGTCGGACGTCCGCGGGACGTTCGCGCAAGGCCGGCAGAAAGAGCGGGATCACGCGGAGGCGGTACATCAGATCCGCACGAAATCGTCCCGCGGCAACCTCGGTGCGCAGCGACCGATGGGTCGCGGCGATGACGCGTACGTCGACGGGAATCGGCTCGCGTCCACCAATGGGCAGGACGCTGCGCTCCTGGAGGACGCGCAGCAGCTTCGCTTGCAGGTCGAGAGGCAGCTCCGCGACCTCGTCGAGCAACAGCGTGCCGCGGTGAGCGAGCCTGAAGTGGCCTTCGTAGTCGCGGATCGCTCCGGTGAACGCGCCGCGCACGTGACCGAAGAGCTCGCTCTCCAGGAGCTGCGCCGGCAGCGCTGCGCAGTTGATCGCTCTGAACGGCCCGCTCGCGCGACTGGACTCCAGATGCACCGCTTGCGCCACCAGCTCCTTGCCACTACCCGTTTCCCCACGGACAAGAACGCTGGAGTCGGCGTGCGCGACCTTGACCAGGTCGGCAAGCAGCGCCTTCATCCGCGCGTCGCAGGTCAGGATACCGTGGAAGTTGACCTGCCCCTCGGCGAGCGTGTTGCCGCTCTCCGTCTCCAGCAGCAGCATCCAGCCACGAATCGGGTCCGCGAGAGGCACCGCGCGCACCCGCAGCATGCGCGCGCCACCCTCCAGGCTGATTCGCGGGATCCTCCCCGTCGTGGCCCGCCCCTCGGCCAGCGCCTCGGCGATGGGGCGCTCCCCGGCCTCGCCGCACAGCACCTTCGACGCCAGCGCGCCCACGGGGAGATCCGAACCGACGAGCCGCTCCGCCAGCTCGGTGCGCTCGATGATCTTGAGGCGCTCGTCCAAGACGATGACCGCTCCGGCGGCCTCCTGCAGGGCCAGCTGCATCAGCTCGTTCCGACTCACGGCCCGACTCTACCAGGGTGTTAGGCTCTCTCGGTGAGCGTTCCTGCGCATCCGTCTGCGACCTGTGTCTTGCTGAGGGACTCGACTTCACGCCAGCTCGAGGTGCTGCTGCTCCAGCGCAACCCCCGGCTCGGCTTTCACGGCGGAGCCTGGGTGTTCCCTGGCGGACGCGTCGACGCGAGCGACGTCGGCTCCGATGATCTGTCTCGCGCGCGATCCGCCGCGCAACGAGAAACGCTCGAGGAGGCTGGCCTCGAGCTCTCCAGGCAAGAGCTCCTGGTGGACGCTCACTGGGTCACGCCAGAGGAGCGGCCGAAGCGCTTTCGCACCTGGTTCTTCTGGGCCTCCGCGCCATCGGGTGCGGTGAGGGTAGACGGCGGGGAGGTGTTGCGGCATCGCTGGTTGACGCCCGCGAGCGCGCTCGAGCTCCACGCCAGTGGCGGACTGGAGCTGCCTCCCCCGACGTTCGTGACCCTGAGCAAGCTGACGGCGTTCTCGAATATCCGCGAGGCAATGGATAGCCTGAATAGACGGCTACCAGAACACTTCACGCCGCGCCCGGTGATGCGCGAAGCCTCGCTGGTGTCGCTGTACGAGGGGGACGCAGGCTACGCAGCGCGCGACGTGGACGCTGTGGGCGCGAGACGTCGCCTGATCATGCCCAATGAAGGCCCCTGGCGCTTCCAGCTCACGCAGACCTAGCAGGGCCCTACTCTTGAGTGTCGTACTGCAGCGGGTCGATCTCGAGCAAGGTGGGCTGCTTCTCCCGTGCCTCGTCGTGATCGTACTGCAGCGGATCGATCTCGAGCAGCGTCGGCTGCATGGAGCGCGGGGGCTCGTTGTCTCCGTCCCAGGCGAAGTCGATCTCGTCGGTGTCGGGTGGCTGCGAAAGCGCCGTCTCCGAAGCCTCACCAGAGCTCCCTTCCGGAGCGCTGGGCCCGGGCACCTCCGCTGCGCGCTGACGGGTCCCACTCGCTCGCTGCGGATCGGGGCGGGGCCTGCGCTTCGCCTTGCTGTTGCTCGCCATGCTGGACACCGGTCGTGAGGTCGAAGCCTACTTTCTCGGGCTAGCAATGGCTAGCTTCGTGGCAACCAGTGTCACTCGGAGCAGCCACGGAGAGCTCGAGCGCGCTGTGCCTCTGGGGCTTTCGGCGCACCCGGCCGTGTCCCAGCGTGAGAGCTAGTCAGCCGCCAAGAACTCGCTGACCAGCGGGTGCAGGACGTCCGGCAACTCGAACTGAGGTACGTGCCCGCAGTCCTGCAGCACCACCGACCGCGCGCCGGGCAGCGCGTCCTCCACGTGCTTCGAGAAGCCGCTCGGCACCAGCACGTCGCGATCCCCCCACACGAACAGCGCGGGCGGCCCCAGCCCGCGCAGACGCTCCCAGAACCCACGATCTCCCCAGGGATTGTCCAGGTAGATCTGCCTCGCAGCGCTGAACAGGGCCACCCGACCACGTCGCGTGGAGAAGACCCGGAAGAACTCGTCGGCAGCCGCGTCGAACCAGGGCGCGGGCACGCGGTCCGGCTTGGAGAAGATCTGCTGCATCACGCCCATGACCAGGCTGCGCGGCACTCGAATCGGCAGCGCGCCCAATTCCGGACGGATCACGCGGACGAGAGGAACCAGCTGACGCAGCTTGCGGAACGCCACGGCAGGGCAATACAGCACGAGCTTGCCGACTCGCTCGGGGTAGCGCAGGCCCACCTCGATCGAGATCCGCCCCCCCATGGAGTTACCGATCAAGTGAGCGCGTTCGATACCCAGGGTGTCGAGCAACTGAACGACCCATCTTGCAAAAAATTCCGCGTGGTAATCAATCAGAGGCTTGGCGCTCTCGCCGAAGCCTGGCAGGTCGGGAACGATCACTCTGCGGTCCCTGGCGAGGGGCGGCAACGTCGGCAGCATCGAGGCGCCCGTCGCGCTCAGGCCGTGGAGCAGGAGCACCGGGAGACGCTCCTGGGACTCGCCAGCCTCGAGCAAGAAGGTGTCGATGCCGCCGGCCGTCACCCGTCGCGGCCGCGAGTACGTCACCTTGCGCGGCCCCTTGAGCAGCACCTCCAGCTTGAGCGCCAGCGCGATGGATCCGCGCACGCGCACGAAGCCCTTGAGCCAGAGATCGACGCCGGAGTGCTCGCCTTCGAGTAGCTCCGCGAGGGTCAGGGCGTCCGCATACACCGTCGCGTCAGGACGGCGCGTCGGCCCCGCCTCCGCGACCACCCGGGACCCCTTGCTGCTGATGGTCCAGCTACCCACCCCACCCGCCTCGAGCACCAGGCGCTTCCCGGCGTCCTCGGGGAACGGCCAGTGACTGACGAGTCCGTCTCTCAGCGCGTCGTCGATGCGCTGACGCACGCGAGCGGACTGCAGCGCAGCGAGGGTCATCTCCGATGGACTAGTACGTAACCCCGCTCGAGCACCAAAAACGCGCTGAAGCTGGGGTGCGCCGGCTTCGGCGCGCCTCGCCCCCGAACCCGGCGCCGACTTGGAGTTCGGCTCCTTGCGCGAACATGCCGATTGACGCGGCATCGGCGATATTTCATAAGTGAGCCGCTACTTACTAACGCACCGGCAAGCGTCCGCGAAAGACCCATGGTTCGTCCTCGCCAGATCAGTGATGAGGCCATCCTGGATGGGGCACGGGAGTGCTTCCTCGAGCATGGTCCGGGAGTCTCGACCGTCGCCATCGCCCAGCGGCTCGGAGTGAGCCAGGGCGTTTTGTTCCAGCGCTTTGGCACCAAGAACGAGCTGATGCTGGCCGCGCTCGCGCCCCTCGAGCGTCCGCGTTGGACGGCCCAGCTGGAGCGAGGGCCTGACCAGCGCGCCTTGCCCGAGCAGCTGCGGGAGATCGCGGATGCGGCGACGGACTTCTTCGAGGAGATCGTGCCCAAGGTCGCGGTGCTGCGAGGTGCGGGGATCGAGCCGCGGAGCGCGTTCCGAGACTCGGATCTGCCCGCGCCGGTGGTCGCTCAACGGCGCCTCGCGACCTGGCTGCGTCTGGCGCTGAGTCAGCGCCGCGTGCGCCCCTGCGATCCGGACGCCGTGGCTCTGATGTTTCTCGGCGCCCTGCAGATCCGCCCCTTCTTGGCTCACGTGGCACGTGATATCGGCCCCGAACGCGAAATCTACCTCGATCACCTGGTCGAGAACCTCTGGCGGATGATCGCGCCGGACTCCAAGGACCCCGCTGATGACTGAACCCCTCCCGCAGCCAGCGGAGCATCCGACCCAGCAGCGCGTGATCGGCTGCCTGGTGATCCCGCTGGCGATCGTCGTGCTGTCGATCGGCGGCCTCGTCCTTCTTTCCAGGCTGCGCGAGTCTGCTGGAAGACAGAAGCCGCCTCCGCAGATCCCGCTGGTCCAGGTAGTGACTTCTCGTACGGAAACGCTGCCAGCCCATGTGTCGGCTACAGGTACCGTGGAGGCCGCCAAGGAGCTCGCGCTGAGCCCGGAGGTCACGGGACGGGTCACGTACGTCTCCCCGAACCTGGTCGCAGGCGGGCGGGTCAAGCAGGGCGAGACGCTGCTCCGCATCGACGCGAGCGCGTACGCGCTGCAAGCGCGCCAGCAGAAGACCGCGATCCGAAAGGCCGAAGCAGATCTGAAGCTCGAGCAGGGGCGTCAGGAGATCGCCAAGCAAGAGTGGGATCTGGTCGGCGACGGCACGCCCACCTCCGAGGCGGAGCTGGCGCTACGCAAACCGCAGCTGCAGGCCGCCAAGTCTGGCCTCGACTCCGCGAAGACGGGCTTGCGACAGGCCCAGCTGAACGTATCTCGCGCCACGATCCGCGCTCCGATGAACGCCATCGTGGTTTCAGAGCACGTCGAGAAGGGTCAGGTCGTTGCCCCAGGGATCCAGATAGGCTCCCTGATGGGGGTCGAGCAGTTCTGGGTTCGGGTGAGCGTCCCTGTTTCTCGCCTGGACGACATCCGCATCCCGGGGCTCCACGGCGAGGAGGGCTCCGAAGCGCGAGTCATCCAGCGTCTGGGAGGAGATCGCAGCCTGGAGCGCGAGGGACGCGTGCTGCGCCTGCTCGGGCAGCTCGATCCCAAGACGCGAACCGCGCAGCTGTTGATCGCGGTGGATTCTCCGCTCGAGAGGCCCGACGCCGGGTCACCCGTGCCGATCTTGCCAGGCGCCTACGTCGAGGTGGACATCGAGGGGCGCGCCATGAGCGGAGTCACCAAGCTGCCTCGCAGCGCCCTCACCGGTGGTGACTCGGTCTGGGTCGTCGGCGAGGGCGACCGCCTGGCGAAGCGCCGGGTCGAGGTGCGCTGGAGCGGCGAAGACGACGTCTATGTCGGAGGGGAACTCAAGGATGGCGACCGAGTGGTCGTGAGCCCGCTGGCGCTCCCGCTGCCAGGCCAGCAGGTGAAGATCGAGAGCGCCCCGGAAGGCAAGCCGAGCGAGCGCACCCCAGGGAAGCCCGACGAGGCCAGGCCTGCGCCAAGGCAGACCGCGGAGGGCAAACCATGAGCGCCTCTTCCGGGGGTGGGGGTGAGGAGCGCCGGGACACGCCGGTGGACGAGTTCATCCCTCCGGAAACAGCGCCGGCGGACACGAGCGCCCCGGCGCCCAATGACGAGACGACGAGCGCGCCCGAGGAACACCAGCTCACCGCCGAGGAGCTCAAGGGACCCATCGCCTGGATGGCCCGCAACCACGTCGCAGCCAACCTGCTGATGCTGATCTCGATCATGGCGGGGTTGATCGGAGCCTTCTTCGTCAAGCAGGAGGTCTTCCCCGAGTTCGACCTCGACGTCGTACGCGTCACCGTTCCATACCCCGGAGCGAGCCCCACTGAAGTGGAGCAGGGCATCGTGCTCGCCGTGGAGGAGGAGCTGCGAGGCATCGATGGCGTCAAGCACGTCACCTCCAGCTCCTCGGAAGGGAGCGGCACCGTCGTTGCGGAGCTCAACCTGGGTGTCGACCAGAACTCGGTGCTCGCCGACATCAAGGGCGCGGTCGATCGCATCCAGTCTTTCCCCGAGGATGCAGAAAAGCCCACGGTCAAGCTCGAGATCCGTCGCCGCGCCGTGATCGAGATGGTGCTCTCTGGTGACCTGGAGCGCACCGAGCTCCACGAGCTGGGGGAGAAAGCACGCGAGAAGATCCTGGATAGCCCCGACGTGACCCAGGTCGAGCTGGGCCAGGTGCCCCCGCTGGAGGTGGCCATCGAGGTGCCCCGAGAGACCCTCGAGAGCTACGGCCTGAGCTTGCCCGAGATCGCCCAGCAGGTATCGGCGCTGTCCTTGGAGCTGCCAGGCGGGGAGCTGGAGACCAAGGCCGGAGAGCTCTTGGTTCGAGTGTCGGATCGACGCCTCACGGTGCGCGACTTCGAGAACCTGAAGATCCGCGGGACCAAGGAGGGCTACACCGTTCGCCTCGGCGACATCGCCAAGATCACCGACGGCTTCCGCGACACGGACCAGGAAGCCTACTACGACGGCAAGCCAGCCTTGACGCTGACGGCCTACCGCACCGGCGATGAGACCCCGAACGGAGTAGCCGCCGCCGTGCGCTCGTCCCTCACGGAGCTCAAGCAAGACCTTCCGCCAGGAGTGCAGATCCACGTCCTCGACGATGACTCGGAGACGCTCAACGCCAGGCTCTCCTTGCTCAAGGGGAACGCGGTGCAGGGTTTCGTCCTGGTGTTGATCATCCTGGCCCTGTTCCTCAAGTTGCGGTTGGCGGGCTGGGTTTCCCTGGGGATTCCGATCTCCTTCCTTGGAGCCCTGGCCATGATGCCTGCGCTGGACATCAGCGTGAACATGGTCACGAGCTTCGCGTTCATCGTCACGCTGGGCATGCTGGTGGACGACGCCATCGTCGTCGGCGAGAACATCTACACCAAGCAGCAACAGGGGGTGCCGCCGCTGAAGGCGGCCATCGTCGGCGCGAAGGAGATGGCGGTGCCCGTGACCTTCGCCATCTTGACCACCGTCGCAGCCTTCGCGCCGCTCTACTTCGTGCCTGGCATGATGGGAAAGATCTTCCGCTTCATCCCCATCATCGTGTGCATGACCCTGGCCTTCTCCCTGATCGAGTCCTTCTTCGTCTTGCCCTCTCACCTCAGCAGTCGGCCGGGCAAGCCGCTCTCGCGGCGCATCGACCGCGGGCAACAGTGGATCTCGAAGAAGCTCGAGTGGCTGATCGAGCGCACCTATCGCCCCGTGATCACCAGAGCGCTGAACCACCGCTACATCGCGGTTGCATGCGGCGTCGGCGCGCTGATCCTGACAGTTGGCCTGCTGCGCGCGGGGTTCGTCCCGTTCAGCTTCTTCCCCAAGCTCGAGGGCAACAAGGTGACCGCGTTCGCGCGCCTGCCGTACGGCGCCCCGGAGGAGGCTCGCGCGCGAGTTCGCGAGCAGCTCGAGAAGAGCGCGGAACAGGCCATCGAGCAGCTTGGAGGCCGTCAGTACGTGGTCGGCGTCTACACCCGCCTCGGCGAGGGGCCTCAGGTCCGCGGGTCGGCGCAGGAGACCACCGGCAACCTGGTCACCATCGACGTGAACCTGGTGCCCAGCGATCAGCGCAGCTTCTCCTCGAATGCACTCGCGGCGGCCTGGAGCAAGACGACGCCCAGCATCGCCGGGGTCGATGCGTTGACCTTCAACGGTGGCAGCGGTCCTGGCGCGGGGCAGGCGCTGAACATCCAGCTCTCTCACAGCGACACGCGCGTGCTGGAACGAGCCTCGGAGGACCTCACCGAGACGCTGCGCGGCTTCTCGGACCTGAACAGCATCCAGAACACCTATGCCGCAGGGAAACCACAGCTGGACTATCATCTGCTACCGGCAGCGCAGACCCTGGGCCTCACCGCGGGTGACGTCGGACGCCAGCTGCGCGGCGCGTTCTTCGGTGCGGAAGCCCTGCGAGAGCAGCGCGGTCGCAACGAACTCCGCGTCATGGTGCGTCTGCCGGCAGATCAACGGGCGAGCGAGTACGACCTCGAGAAGCTGCTGATCAAGACGCCCGAGGGCGGCAACGTGCCCCTCGCACAGGTGGCGGACTTCGAGCGCAGCCGTGCCCCCACCTCGATCAACCGCGAGGACGGCCGCCGCATCGTCAACGTCACTGCCGAGCTCGCGCCTGGGGTGCGGTCAGTGGAGAACGTGCTGACCGCGCTGAACAAGGATGTGTACCCGGACCTGCAGAGCCGGTATCCGGGGCTGCGCCTGGATGGTGCTGGGCTGCAGCGCAGCCAGGACGAGGCCATGGGCAGCCTGGGACGCAACTTCGTGCTCTCGATGCTGGCGATCTACGTCTTGCTGGCGATCCCGTTCCGCTCCTACTTCCAGCCGATCATCGTGATGAGCGTGATCCCCTTCGGCTTCGTGGGGGCGGTCCTGGGTCACCTGATCATGGGCTACGAGCTGTCCATCAGCAGCATGTTCGGGCTCATCGCGCTATCAGGCGTGGTGGTGAACGACTCGCTGGTGCTGGTGCACGCGACGAACGAGTTTCGTGCCAGCGGGATGACCGCGTTTCAGGCGATGATCGAGGCGGGCGTGCGGCGTTTCCGCCCCATCCTGCTCACTTCCGTGACCACCGCCGGTGGCCTGCTGCCCATGATCACCGAGACCGATCGCCAGGCGCGCTTTCTGATCCCGATGGCCATAAGCCTGGGGTTCGGCATCCTGGTGGCGACGCTGATCGTGCTGGTGCTGGTGCCTTCGCTGTACATGATCCTGGAAGACGTGCGGGCCTTCTTCTTTGGCCCGGAGCGTGTGCCAGGAAAGCTCAAGCCCTCCCCGGCCGAGTGATCCGACGCTCCGGGGCGCCCCTCGACGGCGCGCTCCCCGCGCGTTCGCCCCCGTTGGCGCCTCGTGCTAAGCAGCGCCCCCCCGGCACGCCTGGCAGAGACGTCATGACCAAGCTCGAACAAGAAATCCAGAAGCGGCGCACCTTCGCGATCATCAGCCATCCCGACGCCGGAAAGACGACGCTCACGGAGAAGCTCTTGCTGTTCGGCGGGGCGATCCAGATGGCAGGCGCGGTCAAGGCGCGCGGAGAGCAGCGGCGGGCGCGCTCTGACTGGATGAAGGTGGAGCGCGAGCGCGGGATCTCCGTCACCTCCGCTGCGATGACCTTCGAGTACGGAGAGAAGACGTTCAACCTGCTCGACACGCCAGGCCACGAGGACTTCAGCGAGGACACCTACCGGACCCTGACCGCGGTGGATTCCGCGGTGATGGTGCTCGACGCGGCCAAGGGCATCGAGACGCAGACCCGCAAGCTGTTCGAGGTCTGCCGCCTGCGCGACATGCCCATCACCACCTTCATCAACAAGCTCGACCGCGAGGCGCGCGACGTGCTCGAACTGCTGGACGAGGTCGAGCAGGATCTGCAGCTCGAGGTCACGCCCGTGACCTGGCCCATCGGCATGGGCGATCGCTTCGCCGGCTACTACGACATCCTCGCAGATCGCATCGTGCTGATGGACAAGTCCGCGCGCGCCGTCGCCAGCGAAGGCAAGACCATCCAGGGCCTGGGTAACCCCGAAGCGGACGCGCTGCTCGACGACGCCGTCTTGGCAAGACTCCGCGAGGAAGTGGAGATGGCCAAGGGGCTATGCAAGCCCTTCGAGCTCGAGGCCTACCTGGAGGGCAACCTCACCCCCGTGTTCTGTGGCAGCGCCCTGGTGAACTTCGGCGTGCGCGCGCTGCTCGACGGCCTGGCAAGCCACGCACCGAGTCCCCGGCCTCAGCCCACGAAGTCGCGCGCGGTCGAGCCGAGCGAACCGAAGGTCAGCGCGTTCGTGTTCAAGATCCAGGCGAACATGGACCCCAAGCACCGTGACCGCATCGCCTTCGTGCGTGTCTGCTCGGGCCATTTCGAGCGCGGCGCCAAGCTGAAGCACGCACGCACCGGCAAGGTCATGGCCATCCACAACCCGCTGACCTTCCTGGGACAGGACCGGGAGATCGCCGAGGAGGCCTGGCCCGGGGACATCATCGGTGTCCCGAACCACGGCAACCTGCGCATCGGCGACACGCTCACCGAAGGTGAAGACATCGTGTTCACCGGCGTCCCGAGCTTCGCCCCGGAGCTCCTGCAGTCCGTGCGCGCCGAGGACCCCATGCGCAGCAAGCACCTGGGCCGCGCGCTGCT
>JAGQIY010001213.1 GCA_020430865.1 Myxococcales bacterium | reverse complement strand
TGGCGAGCAGACCACCGGCGTCCTCCTTCCCCTCCTGAAGACGAGCGTCGAGCGACGTGGCGACCTTCCAGATCACCTCGGGCCAGCGGTCGGCGGCCAGGTCGTCGAGCTGCCAGCGGAGATCCGACACGCGGATCTCGTCGGTCTCTGGATCGACATCCCACCGGTCCTCGCGGTCGAGGGCCCACGCCAATAGCGCGGACTCCACGTGGGCGCGCATCTCCGCGGGGATCGTCTGGAGCGTCCCGCTGAGCCCCTTCGCGACGACGGCACCGACCTGGTGCATCTTCGCGTCGTCCTGGCAGGCAGCCAGCAGCCGAACAGTAGGGCCTGCCTCGGACCTCGCCCGCTCGGCGACGCGCTCCGCGACGTCGGCAGCGACCGCGTCCGCCGCGACCAGTTCGTCCAGGGCCCAGAGGTGCGGCCGCCATTGCGTGGAGTGCGCTCCCACGTTGAGCCCGGTCATGAACTCCTTGCGCGCCTCCGCGCTGGTCAGCACATCGCGGTACGGAGTGAGATCGACCAGGTCCGGGAACAGCCCCAGGTTGGGGTTCAGCTTCTCCAGCTCCTCGAGGGACCGCCGCTGCTGCGTGTAGTAGTCCGCGTCCAGGATGGAACTCACCGTGACGTCGACCAGGCTGTAGAAGACGCGGACCTGCTCTTCGTCCGTCGTCGGTGGCTTCTTGTAGTTGATCTTCGGAAAGCGAAGACGCAGGGAGCCGCTGAGGCCGCGGAGGAAGAAGCGCACCTGGATTGGCTCGGCGAGATCGTCGCCACGGATCTGGATGTCCGAGTCGAAAGACTCGATCTTCACCTGCGGATCGGAGCGTACCTCCCTGAGCCGCTCCACCTCCGGGTCGATGTGCTGGCGGCTCTGGAACTGTGCGTGCTCGATGCTCTCGTACTCTTTGGCTGCCGGGTCCGAGAACCTGATCATGTAGAGCTGGTCGACGAACCGTTGGAAGCAGAGGTCTCGCAGCAGCGCGAGGTCGAAGTGCCGCTTGTTGACGGCGGCCTTCGGGATGCCGAGGAAGGTCGCGTTGAACTCGTGAAGCCGCTCTTCGGTGATCCGCCGGCCGCCTCCGGTGGTCTGGAAGCGGAGCAGGCCGTCCTCGTCCCGGAAGTAGTGGATGCCGACGGTGTCTACGATGACGTCCTGCCACGTGAACCAGAGGGGCCGCCGCTCGTCGTAGTCGTAGGTCCGCACGGAGAGCTCGTCCTGCAGCCCGAGGACCACGTGGAGCGCGTCACTGCTCCCGAGGTCGCGGCGCGCGAACACACCGAAGCGAAGCTGAGGGGTGAGCCAGGCGCCCTCGAGCCCCGCGTGCAGCGACTCGAAGTCGAAGGCGACGTTCGCCTGGTACGACTGAATGGTGATCTCGCGCTGGTCCAGGACGTTCTCGGCGCGAGGCGGGGCATCGAGGAGGTGGATGCGCTCGACGGGTGGCTCGCGGCGAGAAGGCATGGCGTCTACCTCTGGTTCCGGGATCGGCGCTCGCCCGGAGGTCTCCGGCGCACGGCGACGACTTTGCCCTGGATGCGCAGGTCGTCGTCGGGCCCAATGACCATCGGCCGGAAGCGCGGGTTCTCGGGGCGAAGCTCGATCCGGTCCCTGGCGATCGAGAGCCGCTTCACCGTGGCCTCCTCGCCCAGGAGGGCGACCACGATGTCCCCGCTCTCGGCGATGGGCTGCTGGCGCACGACGACGTAGTCGCCGTCGTGGATGTCGGCGCGGACCATGCTGTCCCCGCTGACCTCGAGGGCGAAGTATCGGCCGCCGCGAACCATGCTCCGTTCGACGAGCAGCTCCCCGATGATGTTCTCCTCCGCGAGCAACGGGAGCCCTGCGGCCACGGTCCCGATCACCGGCACGGGAGCCAGGTCGGCGACGTCGCGCTCCGGCTCCTCGACGATCTCCAAGGACCGCGCCTTCCGTGCCTCGCGCCGCACGTACCCCTTCCGCACCAGATGGCTCACCTGCTCGTGGGCGCTCGCGGCAGAGATGCCGAGAAGCTCGCCGAGCTCCTTCATGGTCGGTGGGAAGCCGCGCTTCCCGATATAGGTCCGGATTGCTCGCAGCGTGCGCTGCTGCGGTTCGGTGATCTCGGTCGTCGGACGCCGCCCGCGGCGTCCGCTGCTGGGTTTGCTGGGCACGGGACTGCACCTCCCGGTTGGCCCCTGGGGACCATCCCCGGGCAGGGCGCCTCCGGAACCAGAGCAGTATATCGCCCTGACTTCCATCAGGGCAATTGAGCCATGCGTCAGGGACGCGCTCCGACACCTGCGGGTCCTCGCCGGTAGGTATCCCGCGACTGGAGCCACGGAGCACGGCGATGAACCACCGACCTGACGGACCCGATCGAAGACACCATGGCACTGCGGCACATCGCGATGCCGCGTTCTTCGCACGCGCCGAGGTGGTGGATGTTCTCGCCGACGGGCTGCTCGCGCTCCTCCTCGGCCGAATGTGGCCCGGAGGTGGCGGGACGGGCGCCCCCCCGGCAGCGTCCGCACCGGTCTTCGCGAGCAGCGCGAACCCGTCTCAACCAGTCGAAAACGCTGGAGTTTGAGAGTTGCCTTCCATCCAGAACAACGCCTCCATGGCTCTCAGAGCGGGGCGCGCTGGGCGCCCTGACGACGCCGACGAAGAGCCGAGGAGGACGACGATGCCCAGAAAGAAGAGCGACGCCGCGAAGCGGGCGCTGCGGGCCGTCGCGGACATCCCCCAGCAGCTCGCGGCCCTACGGAACATGACCGTGGCCGAGCTTCGGGAGAGGTACCGCGAGGTCTTCGGAGAGCCGACGCGCTCGCGCAACAAGGACTGGCTGCGGAAAAAGATCGCCTGGCGGATCCAGGAGCTGGCCGAGGGCGGGCTGTCGGAGCGCGCGCTGGCCAGGATCGAGGAGCTCGCGGACGGCGCGCCGCTGCGCCGCCGATCGAGCGGGAACGGTGCCGCCGAGGCGCCGACCGCCGGCGCAACCGACCAGGCGGCTTCGCGTGATCCGCGCCTGCCTGAGCCCGGCACGGTGCTGACCCGGATGCACGAGGGCGTCGAGCACACCGTCACCGTGCTCGACGACGGCTTTGAGTACCGCGGCGAACGCTACGCCAGCCTCTCGAAGATCGCGCGGGAGATCAGCGGCACGAACTGGAATGGCTTCCTCTACTTCGGGCTGCAGCGCCGCACTCGCAAGGGCAACGGAGGGACCGCATGAGCAGACGCCGCAACGGCACAGCCGCCCCGCCTGTCGAGGCGCGCCGCTGCGCCATCTACACGCGCAAGTCGACGTCGATGGGCTTGGACCAG
>JAGQIY010001212.1 GCA_020430865.1 Myxococcales bacterium | reverse complement strand
GGGCAGGTAGTAGTACGACTGCGGACTCCATGGGCCTTGGTAGGCGCTGCTGGGCACGCGTGCGGGCTCGCCTTCGTGGGCACAGCCCCCGAGGGCGCTCAGAGCCACCAGGAGCCCGCAGAGCTTGGCTCCGAGGCCTGCCGGGGGTCGGCTCCAGGGACCCGACCAGCAGTCGACGCGGGGATCTTTCGCTTCTCGACTCACTCCGGCAGAAGCCTACGTCCCAGCGAGCGTTAAGGACAAAAACCCCGCCGAAGTCCGCGGGAGTACTGACAATGTGTTCCGCCTGGATCGCTCAGGCGCGGGAAAGCTTCGCGATCAACAGGCCACCCACGAGAGCCGCGACCACCGCCGACGAGCCGTGACCCAGCATCATGTGCAGGTGCCCACCGGCCGAGCATTGCAGGTTCGTGAGCGCCCCAGCGAAGAGCCCGGCTGCCGCGCCCAGGCCTGCGCTGCGCCAGCGCGAACCCGCGGGGAAACAACCCCGCACGCCGATTGCGACGAGCACCAGCGGGCCCGCCACCCAAGCCAGGGTATGCCCCATGCAGCTCATCGTGCCAGCCGGTTCCGGTGCCACCGGGTTCAGCGAAGGCAGCAACATGGCCAGCGCCCAGAACGTGGCGATGCTCACAAACACCAGGGCCATCAGCCGGCTCGTGGCGCTGCCGAGTCCTCGGCGGCCGCCGCGCAGAGCCAGGAACGCCAGCGCGCCGCCGAGCACGAACGGCACGATCACGTGGGACGCCGAGTACCAGAGCGGGAGCCGGTCGAAGCTGCCCTTGGCGGCGCGGATCCCCAGGTGCCCAAACGCCCAGAGCGCCGCTCCGACCAGGGCCCAGCTCCGGGTTCGCCAGAACTGAGCCCGGGTCGGGGCCGCCCCGAGCTTGGGGGGAGGAGCGGGTGAGGCGCTGCTCCCGAGTAGCGGATCCGGGATGTTGCCCAGCTGATCCAGCCGCAGGCCGTGAATCTCATCGAGGGCCTCGGGCGGTTGGCGAGTGGTCATCTCTCACCCCCTCCTGCGGAGAGCAAGCCCGCCTGTTCGAGTGCGGTGCGGATCTCTTGATACGCGTGAAATGCCCGAAGCTTCACCGCGCCCTCCGTGGTTCCCAGGACCTCCGCTGCCTCGCGGATACTGTGACCCTCGTAGCGCACCAGCACGAACGCCTCCCGGCGCGCGACCGTCATGCTGTCCAGCGCGTGTTGCACCACCTCCGCCATCTGTGATGCGGCGAGCTGAGCTTCTCCGCTGGCGTCCGGCCCCGCGTGAGGTTCGGGGTAGGGGGGCGCATCGCTGTCTCGGGTGCGAGAGACCTCCTTGGGACGACTCTTCTTCGCGCGATAGGAGTCGATGTAGCAGTTCCGCGCGATCGCATAGGCCCAGGGCATGACCGCCGCGCCCCTGCCAAATGACCCGCGAGCGCGATGCATGCGCACGAACGTCTCCTGCAGCAAATCCTCGGCCCGCTCCAGGGACCCACACATCCTGCGGAGAAAGGGCAGCAAGCGCTGGGCTATCGGCGCGTAGAGCTCGTTGAACGCCGCGTCGTCGCCAGCGGCGTAGCGATCCATCGCGGCGTCCAGTGCGCTCGTGTCCGGCTCTTGGCTGCTCATCGACAAGACTGCGCCCCAGGCTCCAATGGGTGAGCATGCAAGCGAAAACGCGAGTCTGGGTCAATGGCGACATGAGAGCAGGGCCTACCGTGCCCTCTACGGTCAGCGGTCCTGGCGGTTTGATCGAGGCTCCGGGATTCACTCACCAGGTGCAGAATCCAGCGCTCGCCCGCTACCTCAGCTGGAGCCGGCGTCGCCGCGTGGGACCGGAGGAGGCCGCAGCGCGGAACTGGAAGGGTCCGTCAGCGCTGACGGACGCGACTCCGGAAACATGCTGGCGCGGCGGCCCGGCAGGATCGATGGAGTACGGCCCTCGTGAGCGTGCGCCGGGTCGCCAACCAGCTTGAGGCACTCCTTGACCATCGATTTCAGCGTCTCGAACACCCCCTTGCCGTCGCGGGCGCAGGCGGGGATCTGAGTCAGATCCGCCGACAGCCCGAGGGCTCTCCGTAGCTCCTCGGGGGCGAGGATGTCGGCAAGATCTCGCTTGTTGTACTGCACCACCATGGGCACACGCGCGTACTCCATGCCCTGACGCGCGAGGTTGATCTCCAGGTTGTGCATGCTCTGAATGTTGGCCTCGAGGGCGGCTTCCTGGCTGTCGACGACGAACACCACGCCGTCCACGTTGCGCAGGATCAGGCGTCGGGTGTCGTCGTAGGCGATCTGGCCAGGGACGGTGCACACGTGGAGTCGAATCGAGTAGCCCTTGAACTTGCCGAGGTGCACCGGCAGCAGATCGAAGAAGATCGTGCGCTCGCTCTCGGTGGTCAGGCTGAGCAGCTTCCCTCGGTACTCCGGGCGGCTGTGGGCGTGGATGTACTCGAGGTTGGTGGTCTTCCCGCCCAAACCGGGCCCGTAGTAGACCAGCTTCAGCAGGACTTCTTTTCTGCCGTGGTGAACCGTGGGCATCTTGGGTCGCGAGGTGCGACACCCGTGCTGGGTGAACGCGGAGAGGGGTCGGAGGAAGCCGATGCGTGGGCGGCGAGCGCCCCCGAAAGCGTATCACACCGGGCCGCCGGATACTTCGGGTTCGCACCCGGTCTTGGGGGTGAGGCGCGCTGTGCAAACGGCGGAGCGTCGCCCATGGGTACGGGTTCGTCTCAGCTGGTGGCGATGGCGAGTTCGAGGTGCTCCTTCAACGCCTGGAGTCGGTATGGCTTGTGGAGGAGCGCCACTCGGCGATGGCGCAGCAGGCGGTCGCTCGCTTCGTGCGCCGTGAACCCGGTGGTGAAGACCACGGGTAGATGCGGGTTGCGCGCTCGCAGGCGCTCGAACACCTCTTCGCCACCCAGGCCAGGCATGGTCAGGTCGAGGATCACCACGTCGATGGAATGAGCCTCGAAGAGCGCGAGCCCCTCGCCGCCACTGGCCGCGCTCAACACCTCGAAGCCCTCGAGCTCCAGCATGCTCTTGGTGACGTCGCGCACCATCTCGTCGTCGTCGATCAAGAGCGCGAGACCGCGACGCTTGCTCGCCCCCAACGCCGGCGCGGGTGTCGTCGGGCGCTGGCAGGGTAGCCAGACACGAAAACGCGTCCCGCGATCCGGAGCACTTTCTGCGTGGATAATTCCATGGTGGGCCCGGACGATGCCCAGCACCGACGCTAGCCCCAACCCCTTGCCGCCAGGCTTGGTGGTGAAGAACGGATCGAAGATCCGACTCAAGGTGTCCTCGCTCATGCCATCGCCGTCGTCCTCGACGTCGACGCAGACGAAGCCGTTCTCCGCGCTCGGGGGTGGCGACGCCTCGGGGATCATGGCCTGAAAGCGGTCCACGCGAGTCGTCAGGTCGGGCGCAGCCTGGGCGGTTGCGCGCAGGTGAATCGTCCCGTTGCGACTCCTCAGCGCGTCGGTTGCGTTCGCCACCAGGTTCATGCACACCTGACGTAGCTGACCTGCGTCGCCCCAGACCTCTGGCAAGGCGTCCTCGATCTCGAAGCGGAACTCCGGACGTCTGGAGCTGCCAGCCGCGGTGCGAACCGCGAGCAGATCCACCGTCTCGCGCAGCAAGTTGCCCAGCGCCAACGTGCTCTTGTTGAGCTCGCCCCGACCGGTGAACGCGAGCATCTGGGTGGTGAGTTCGCCTGCGGCGACCGCGGCGGCCTCGATCAACTCGAGGTGACGCGCCGCGGGTGATTGCAGGTCGATGAACTTGCGCGCCAGCGCCGCGTTCCCCAGCATGCCCAGCAGCAAGTTGTTGAAGTCGTGGGCGATCCCGCCCGCCAGGAGACCGAGGCTCTCGAGCTTCTTCGACTGCAGTTGCTCCGCCGCACGCTGGTCACGCGCCTGCTCAGTTTGTTTCCTCGCGGTTATGTCTTCGAGCATCGCGATCAGGTAGCCGGGGGCCTCCTCCGTGCCCGCCGTCGTGATCGTCAGCTGAGCCCAGCGCGGAGCTCCCGAGGGCTGCTCCAGGCGGTGCTCGGCGCGATGAATCGCACCGGCATCGAGCGCGCGCAAGCCAGCGCGCAGCGCCGCGCGTTCACCTGGAACGATCAGGTCTTCGAGCTGCACGCTGCGAAGCGCTTCGGTCGGCAACGCGAGCATGCCCGCCAGGGCGTCGTTGGACTCGAGCACCCTCCCGCGCAAGCTGCACAGCGCGATCCCCATGCCTGCGCCGGCGTAGATCGCGCGGAAACGCGCCTCGCTGGCGCGCAGCGCCTGCTCGTCGAGAACCCGATCCGTTACGTCGGTGGTGATGCCGATCACGTGGGTGACCCGTCCGGCCTCGTCGCGACGAAACACCCGGTCTCGGCCGAGGAACCAGCGCCAGCTGCCCGAGGCGGCGCGGATGCGATGCATCGTCTCGAGGACCTCGTCGTCCGAAGCCAGCTCCCAGCGCGCGACCTGCTCGCGAGCTGCCTCGAGATCTGCCGGGTGCATCAGCTCGGTGAAGCGCTCGATCAGGGCGTCGCTCTCTTCCGCCGGGTAGCCGAGGAGCGTGGCGAATCGAGGATTCACGAACACCGGGCGTCGCGCGACGAGATCGAAGACGTAGATCACGCCCGGGTGCATCTCCAGCACCTGCTGCTTGAAGTCTTCGCTCTCCCGCAGGCGCGCCGCGAGCGTTTCCTGGAGCGTGAGATCGCGCAGGAACACGGCGATGACGCCATCGGAGATGCGCTGCGCGCGAGCTTCGACGGACGTCTCCCACTTCGAGCAAGTGAGTGTCTTGATCGTGGGGGTGAGGCGCGCGGCTTGGAGCCAGGCCTCCACCAAGGGCGCTTCGGTCTCGAGAAACGCCTTGGTTACCCGCTCGCCAACGGCGCAAGCCGGCTCCCCCAGCAACTCCCGCGCGCGGTCGTTGGCATACACCCAGCGCTCGCCGTCACACCCCAGCACGGCGCCGGGAGCGACGGCGATCAAGGCCTCGAACGGGATCTTGGACTCGAGCTGACTCACCAAAGAGGAAGTCTACGCGCCTTCGGACGCAGAGCGCGCGCCACAATTGCGAGCCACGCGACTCGAGGGGCCCAGAGCGGCCAAGAGCGCAGCGAACCCGCGTTCGCTCACTGGGTTTCCAGGAGCCCGACGTCGTTCACGTCGAAGAAGTTGGCTCCGCCCGGGTCGTTGTTCACGGTGCCATCGCGGTCGCAGTAGGTCCAGACACCGCCGCTGCTGGGACGCACGCGGAACACGTGGGCGTACACGTCCGCCGGACCGGGGAGCGTCACGTCTGCGGCATACTCGTCGTCGTTGCCACTCTGGACGTTGAAGCTCGCGCCGAGCCAGGTGAACGCGCTCGGAGCTAGGCCTGGGTCCACACCCAGCGGACCGTACCCCCACTCGACGTCCAGCGCGCCGGAGTCACCGGCGGCCTCGGTGAGGCCACTCTCGTAGACGCGGCCGAAGAACGTCGTCGTGGCGGCCACGGCACCCGTGTGATCCTTGGGGTACTGGAGGATGCAGTAGTCGATGGGCTCGTAGCTGTAGAAGCTGGGATACACGACATCACCGCCTGCCTGTCGCAGGGTGAGATCCACGACGCCGGTCCCCCCCGGCACGGTGCAGGACAGACCCTGCGCGTCGTCGATACAGCTCGCGGCTCGAGTTCCAAAGAGCACGGTGGTCGTGCTCGCGTCGACGTTGAAGGTCTTCAGCCCCAGCGTTTGCCCGCCTGCTTCGGGACCGCGGCGTCGCCCGCTGAACACCTGGCTGTCACCGTTGCCGAGATCGCTCGCCACGAGGCCGAAGCAGCGGCCTGGAGACGGAACACTGGCGATCCCCCACGCGGCGGACCGTGACCCACCGAGGGACGAGTAGAGGCTCTGACCCGCCGCGCTCGCCATGACATAGCCTTGGCTCGGGACGCTGCCGTCGCTGCTGGGCAGGGAGTTGCTGTTTGCGGCGCCGTAGAGGACCACGTCGAAAGGCAGCGAGCCGGCGTTCAGGCTGCTCGCGGGACCAACGAACAGCGCTACGCCGTCCGCCGTGTCGCTCGTGGCGTTCTGCAGTCCACCCAGGTTCAGCGTGGCCGCGTAGCTCGGCGAGCCAATATCAGCGGAGGCGTCGGGGCCGCCGACGACGACGCAGGCGCCAGGAGCCAGAATCAGGGCTGGCAGGTCGAGGGTGACGGAGGTCAACGTGCTGCCGCCGTAGCCCAGCGCAGCGGCAGCCAGATCCACCGGCTCAGAGCCCGGGTTGTACAGCTCGATCCACTCGCGTCCGGCGTCGCCCGCCGGCGCGTCGTACAGCACCTCGGAGATGCGGAGCGCGCTGACTGGGCCGCAGGTCGTGCAGGCGCTGCTCCCCGCGGAACCGCCAGCGCCTGCTGTGGCTCCTCCGGCGCCTGCTGTGGCTCCTCCGGCGCCTGCTGTGGCTCCTCCGGCGCCTGCTGTGGCTCCTCCGGCACCTGCTGTGGCTCCTCCGGCACCTGCTGTGGCTCCTCCGGCACCTGCTGTGGCTCCTCCGGCGCCTGCTGTGGCTCCCCCCGCGCCTGCGCCTGTCCCGGCAGCGCCCCCGCTCGATGGTTTCCCTGCGGAACCGGCTCTGCCACCCGTCCCCGCGCTGCCCGCGCAGGCGCTCCCAGCGCAGGAGCTGGATTCTTCGTCTTCGCTCCCGCAGGCGAGGACCAAGGCGGGGGACAGCACGGCGAGGGCTAGGAATCGGCGCATGGCGCTGGATGGTGAAACCTGTCGGAAACAGGCGCAACTCATTTTTGAGTTACGTCGTATGAGGGCGGGCCGCGCTGCGGGGGTGCAGCTCGAAGCTGCGCGCCGGGGCCTTTGCGTCGTCTGGTATCCCGGCTACGCGTTCCGAGTGACTCAACTGGAAATCGCGCTCCAGCGCCTCCTCATGCGTCCCGTCCCGGCGCCGTTGACCCAGCTCGAGGACTGGTGGCAGCGCGAGCGCCGACTGCGCGAGGAGCTGGGAGATCCGACCGCTCGCGCGATCGTCCTGGCTGGGGAGAGCGGCCGCCTGGGCCTGGCGTTCGCCGGGGGCTTCCACGCCGCGCTGGCGCGGCTAGGCGGCGGACTCGATCCCTGCGGCGTGCGCCGAGTGGCGTTCTGCGCGACCGAAGCCGAAGGCGCGCACCCACGCGCCATCAAGACCAGCCTGGCGCCCGAGGGGAGCGGCTTTCGTATCCATGGGGAAAAGACCTGGGCAACCCTCGGGGGATCCGCCGAGGAACTCCTGGTGGTGTGCCGTCAGGGGGAGCGGTCAGACGGGCGTCCGAAGCTCGTCGTCGCGCGAGTCGATGCGACGGCGCCTGGGGTGACCCGGACAGCAGCGCGCCCCACGCCGTTCTGCCCAGAAATCACCCACTGCGGGTTCGGGTTCGATACGGTGATCGACGGTGCGGACCTGCTTCCAGGTGATGGCTATGCAGACTACCTCAAGCCTTTCCGTACGGTAGAGGACAGCCACGTCCAGCTCGCCGTCTGCGCCTATTTCATCGGCGTGAGCGGGCGCCTCGGGCTGGCTCCCGCGTGGTCGGAGGTGCTGAGCGCGCTGCTCCTGTCGTGCTGGAGCGTCGCTGGTCTCGATCCCAAGCAGAGCACGACCCACGCCGCGCTCGCGGGCCTCGAGCGTCAAGTCGCCGAGCTGATCCCGGGCTTCGAGGAGGCCTGGAGCGACGTCGGAGGCGCCGAGTGGCACGCCTGGGAGCGAGATCGGGCGCTGCTGCGGGTAGCTCAGGGCGCGCGCGACGCGCGGCGTGAGGCTGCGCGCCGGCAGCTCGCCTCGCGCATGGCCGCGGTTCGTGTGGAGGCTTGACGCCCCGCAAGGGCGTCTCATGCCCCATCGAGCAGCCGGAAACGCCGGGCCCCACGTTGCGGTCTGCAGCTTGCAATGCTCGCGAGGAATACCTAAAAAAGCCCCGCGAATTGCCCTCAGCTCTTCGAACAAGTGCTAGGGTCCGCCCCCGGAGACGATATGAAGCACACGGTAAATCACGGACTAGGGAAAGAGAAAGCGGTCGAGGTCTGCAAGAAGGCGTTCGACTCCTACAAGGAGCGCTTCGCCAAGTACAACCCGACGGCGAACTGGGTCTCCGACGACAAGGCGAGCATCGGCTTCACCGCCAAGGGGGTCAGCTTGAACGGAGACCTCGAGGTGAAGGACGACGTGATCGAGATGGAACTCGACGTTCCCTTCCTGCTCAAGCCGTTCAAGGGCAAGGCGCTCGGGGTGATCGAAGAAGAGATCCAGAAGTGGGTCGGCAAGGCGAAGGCCGGCGAGCTCTGAACGCTGCCCATGTCGTCCCCTGCTCGCCGCGGCGAGAGGAGACCAAGCGCGGCGCCCCTCGCGGGCGCCGCACGTGTTTTGTGCGCGCTCAGAGGTCGAGGAGGTCGAGACCGCTCGCGGGTCGCTCTGCCCGCGCCGCACCGGTGCGCTCCAGGGCGGCGAGCACCGCCAGCACGCAGGCTTCGTCGTATGCATCCCCGAGGATCTGCAAGCCGATGGGCAGGCCCTTCGCGCCCAGGCCGACCGGGGCCGTGCCAGCAGGGATGCCGGTGAGGTTGCCCAGGAACGCGAAGCGGCAGGCGTCCTCGAGCGCCGGCGGGTCGACGAAGCCCTGAGCGGCTTCGGCGTCGCTGATCGGCGGCGCGGTTGCGGCCGTCGTGGGCAGCGCCAGCACATCGACCTCCGATAGCAGCTTCGCGGTTTCCGTGCGCAAACGAGCCCGCAGGCGCTGCGCGTCGAGGTAATCATCCGAAGCGAAGGCTTCCATCCCACGCATCAACAGCTGAACGTCCAGACCAAGGCGATCCATGTGCTCGGCTCGCTCGAGGCGCATGGAGCTGAAGATCTCGAGGCCAATCGTCAGGTACCCCATGGCTGCAGCGTGACGGATCAGCGGTAGCTTGACCTGCACCAGCTCGGCGCCAGCTGCTTCCAGGGCCCTGAGCGCGCGGTGTCCAGCGTCGCTGACTTCGTGACTCGCGGCGTCCCACTCCGACTCGATGACGCCGATCTTCAGACCCCTCACCCCCCGACCCAGGGCTTCGACTAGCTCACCGTTCTTGAACGCTGGGGCCGGTAGCGACGCGGTGTCCGTCCAGTCGGTGCCGGCCGTTGCCTCGAGGAACACCGCGAGATCGTAGCTCGATGCCCCGATTGGGCCCAGGTGCACGACCGAGCTGCCACCGGAGGAGCCATGCCCGGTGGCGGGGATCAGGCCGAACGTGGGCTTGAGCCCGAACACGCCGTTGAAGCAGGCGGGGATGCGGATCGAGCCACCACCATCCACTCCCAGCGTCACTGGAGTGACGCCGGTCGCGACCGCGACGCCTGACCCGCTGCTGCTTCCGCCGGGAAGGTGCCCGGGGTTGTGGGCGTTGCGGGGCATCGCGCGGTGTACGTTGCCGCCCAGGGGAGACAACCCGTACTCCGTCATCGGGGTCTGGCCGAGTAGCACGGCGCCCGCCTTGCGCAGTCGATCGACGCACGTCGAGTCCTTTCCAGCCGGCGTGTTCGGCATCCAGCCCGTGCCGAGCCGCGTGGGTAGACCAGCGAAGTCGATTTCCTCCTTGATGGCCAGGGGGACGCCATCGAGAGGGCCTAGCGGATTTCCGTTGCGGAAACGTTCCGCCGCTGCCCGGGCCGCCTCCAGCGCGCCCTGCTCGTCGGTCTCGCAGAGCGGTCCGAGACTCGGCTGCTGTCGCTCGAGATCTCTGGCCGCAACGAAGGCTCGCTCGCATAGCTCGTCCGAGGTGATGCGCCCCTCCCGGAGGGCTCGGGCGTAGCTCTGGGTCGTGCGAGGCCACGCCTGATCCGCCGGGGTGCCCAGATCCTCGCTCGCGCGACCGTGGTCGGGGCGCGCCCTCACCGGGAGGTAGTTCATGGGCAGCGCCAGGCGCGCGTCTTCCGGCAAGCGCTTGAGGTCTTCGATCCCGAGCTGCTGTCGGAGCACGGCGCTGGTGAGTCGATGGGCGGGGGTGTGACGGACTGCCTTGACCAGGGCGCGCAGCGCGGTGCCGGTGATCCGGCCTTGAGGAAGCTCGAACATGCTCCGCACTCTACACGGAACTCGTCCAGGTTCCCTGGCGCTACTTCGTCGTCGCGCGGTAGCGGAAGTAGGCCTCGCCTCCAGGGGCATCGCCGCTGAGGTCGAGGGTCACCGTCAGATCCGCGTGCTCCCGCACGCACTGACCGGAGTCGCCGGAGTGGCACCAGTAGTAGGACAGCGCGAGCTTGGCCTTGCCCGGACTCGACTCGTCCACTTCCACCGGGATGGCGACGGGCGTACCGGGCTGCATCCGGGTCTTGAGCTTTGCAGGGAACTTCAGGCCCTGACCCGACGCTTCGATAACCACCGGGGAGCCCTCCGTCAGCTTCGCCCCTGGAGGGGGCTCGAGACCGACGTACAGCGTCCCCTTGCCGGGGCCGAGCTGGCCTTCGGCGCGAATCGACTGGCTGAGCTCGGTGGGCGAGGTGAGCCGTTTTGCTTCGCTCGGGCCTCCCAGATGGGAGCGCTCTGCGGCTGCCGCGTGAGCGTGGGTGCCAGCGACGATGCAGGTGAAAAGCACACCACTGACGGCGGGCCAAGCAAGGGAACGTCTCGAGGGGACGCGCATTACCCTCAGTATACGCTCGAATCGCCTCGAGGTTTCCAGCCCACTGCTGATACGAGCTGACATCTCGAGGGTGAGTGCCTCCCGGGGCGGAAAGGGTTCCCACCCGGGGTCGCGGGAGAGCGCAGCTCACATTCCGCGAGGGCTCGACTTGAAAGGCCAGCGGGAGTCGGGGATGCTTCTGGTCCCCTCTGGCTTGCTCCGTTCCGAAGCGGAGCGGTTCGATCGTGTTCGATCTGTGGAGCCCAGGCGCCCCGTGAGCGCCGTGTAACCTCCAAGGATTGTCCTTATGTCGCTTGAGCTGCCATCCACCGAGAGCCACTTCGCGAGCGTTTGCGAGCTGTTCTTTCAGCGGGCGCAGGAACAGCCGGAGCACATCGCTTACCGCTACTTCGAACGTCCCACGCGACAGCGGGACGTCAGCTACCGCGAGTTTGGTACGCAGGTGCGCCTGTTCTCCCTTGGCCTCCAGGCGCTGGGCTTGCCTCCCGGGGCGCGGGTCGCAGTGATCGCAGAGCAGGGGCCCGAGTGGGCGATTGCGGACCTGGGTGTGCTGGCGGCGGGAGCCGTCGCGGTCGCGCTGCCGAGCGGTCTGCCGGAGGCCGAGCTCGAGCGTCAGCTCGCCGCGCTGGAGGCGAGGGTCGTGGTGTGTGGTTGCCGCGCGGATGCAGAGATGCTGTGCAACGTCAAGCCTCGCCTGCCGGCGCTGGAGAAGCTGGTGGGTTTCGCTGCGGCCGCCTCGGTCGATGGGGTGCTGCCTCTCGGGGATCTGATGGGCAAGGGGCGAGAGCTCGAAGACTGTGTGCGTAGCTCCCGACCCCCGAGTTCGCGCTCGGGCGCCATGCAGCGTCGCGGCGTACATCGGCCCGCGCCCCAGCAGCTCGCGGTCCTGCTCTACCAAAGGGGCTCGTTCGTGCGCTTGAGCCACTGCCAGCTGGTGGAGCTCGCGCGCTCGTTGACTTACGCCGTGCAGCTCAACGGCGATGACGTCGCGATGCCCGTGCTGCCGATGCACGATCCGGCAGAGCACGCCCTCGGCATGTACGCGCGGGCGATCGCTGGCTTGACGACGTCCTACATGCCCTGCGCGAAGCTCCAGTCGCTCGCCGACCTCGACGATTGCCTGAGTCGAATCAACCCCAGCGTGCTGCTGCTCGGTCGGGCGGAGCTGGCGCATTTCGCGCGGCGGGTGGAGGCGCTCGCGAGCTCGCCTGCGCAGCGGCCTGCCTACGAGTGGGCGCGCCGCGTGGGGCTCGAGGCGGCGGCGCGCCGGCGTTCGGGCACCTCCATGGGGATGAAGCTCGGCGCGCAGGTGGCCGTCGCGGACTCCCTCGTCTGGGCGCGGGCGCGAGAACTACTGGGCCGCAAGGTGCGTGCGGTCGTGTGCTGGGGTGTCGACGTGGACGCGCCCGAGGTCGAGTGGCTGCACGCTTCGGGTCTCACCGTGGTGCCGATGCAGGAGCTCGCGCTCTCACCTGGCACCTGGCAGAGCCTGGGCGTCGCCGGCTGAGCGTCGGTCC
>JAGQIY010001211.1 GCA_020430865.1 Myxococcales bacterium | reverse complement strand
TGCTGCACACTCGCACCCCGCCCCTTCTTCGAAAGGTGATGCGTCAACATCACCCCCACCGAGAAGCGCCGCTGCACCTGGCGTAGATAGCGCAACACCCGCGAGACATGGTCGGTGCTGTTCTCGCTGCCGACATGCATGCGCACCAACGGATCGAGCACGAGCAGCTTCGGCTTCAGCTTCTCGATGGCTTCCTCCAGCGCAGCCCGATCACACTCATCGTCGAGGTGCAGCTTGTCTGCCTCGATCAGGTAGAGCGGAAGCCCTTCGAGCGCGAGCCCGCGGTGACGGCATAGGAGCTCAACCCGGCGGATAGGATTTCCAAACAGCCAGTTCTGGACACGCATGTCGGTTGTGTGGGCCCGGAGGGGCCCAATACGAGACATGTTGCCCTGGGAGTTGGCCGCACGTGGGTCATGGGGACCCCGGTCGCAGGCTGACGCGGTCGACCCAACCGACGCAGGAGCCCTTGGAGAGGGCCCCAAGGCGGGTGCGCAAGCCGTCGCGATACGAAGGGGCCCGCCGCGGTCGCTCGTGGGTGACCGGGACGGGGGCAGACCTCTCTCGGAGTCGAGCGCTCGGGCGAGCGACGGGAGGCTTGGTCAGGGCGCCATGGACCGAGGCACCCCGTTCGTGCGACTACGGCTCGCTACCAGGCGAAGTCGAGCTGCGGTGGTTCACGCGCAGGCGCGACCGGCAGGGGCTCGGTAGGGAGACCGAGGTGTGCCAGGAGTCGAGCGATGGTTGGACCATCCGAGATGGCCGCGAGCATGACGCGGCGCGAGCCGCAGCGAGGGCACCTGAGGACATCCTTCGACCACACCCTCATCATCAGGTCGGCCCAGCTGAACTTCGGCCCCCCGCTGGGTTGATTCGGCGCAGCACCGGCCGCTTCGCAACGACTTGGCCGTGAGGACGGCGGGCGAAGCACGACGTGGTCACGTAGCGGCGATGCGGGAGCCAGGCAGCCATGGTAGGTCAACTGGTGTTCCCGTACGTGCGGTACCAACGCGGCGAGCCGGCCGATGAAGGTCAGCGGGTCGAACACGAACCCGCGGGTACCGTCGCGCCAAGGGCGACGCAGGTTCCAGAGGACCTTGCCGTCCTCGCGCAACATGAGGCGGCCCTGGGCCAGTGGCGGGCGCGCCATGTAGCGGATCAGGCGCTCCAGCGCGTCGCGGTCGTCCGCCTCGATTCGTGTCGCGGCATGGAGCGAGTACCCGTTGGCGCTCGCGACGAGCGCACCACGCGGCAGCTCCAGCGCTTCGCGCTTCGCCGACGCGCCCTCCCGTTCGACGAGCCTCGGCACCTTCTTGGTGGAGTTGTCACCGGCGACGGTCTGCGACAAGAGCGACGCGGACCAGAGCCCCGGTAGCGCCGAGTCCTCGTACCCCTCGAGCAGCTCGGGGTCCGCGCCGTCGCGGGCGAGCAGGCCGCGTGCGCGGAGGACGCGCTCGATCCGGGCCTGGGCATCGGCCTGCACACGCGCGACGTCGAGGTCGGTCAGTGGGGGAGCCGGATGGAACGTCGGGACCGCGCCCGGGCGTTCGGTGACGTACACGCCATCGATCACGAGCGCATGGAAGTGTGGGTTGACCTGGAGCGCCGATCCGAATTTCTGCAGGAAGTTGACTGCACCGGGGTGCGCGTAGGACTCCGGCCCGAGGACGTGCCCCGCAGCCCTGGCCACGCGCACATGATG
>JAGQIY010001210.1 GCA_020430865.1 Myxococcales bacterium | reverse complement strand
GCGACCGCGAGCTCGTCGCCCAGCTCCACAGCATCAAGCGCCGCGTGATGCCCTCGGGCAACGTGACCTTCGAGGCCGAGCGCACCAACCGCGGCCACGCCGACCGCTTCTGGGCGATCGTGCTCGCGTGCCAGAAGGAGCGCGGGCAGGCCCGCGGCGCCGAGGCGGAGGTCGGCGTGCGGGTGATCGGGTAGTTCCTTCCGCGTGGTGCCTCTGCACCCCCGCCCAGGTGCAGTAGAGTCACCGAAGAGGAGTCATCTGCCTTCGAGCACGACCATGATCTACTCAAGAACAGTCGGTGGGCATCGCGTGTACAGACCGCGCCCGGACCACGAGCTCCGATTCAAGCGGGAGATCATGGCCCACCTGGGCACTCGGACCTGGGACGAGTCCATCAGGGACCCGGAGCAGGTCAACGAGGCGGTGCAGTTCATGTTCGGCTTCTGCAGCGCCGCGATGCAGGAGACACTGCCGAAGATCGCGTCCCGCGATTTCGTGTCGTTCCTCCTCGCTCAGCACGACGCGTGGGAAGCGGTCCGCGCGGTCAACAACGATGGGCGGCTCTCCGAGGAGGACACGGACTTCTGGGCACGCTGGGGGGTGTTAGCGAAGCGCGCCATCCACCACGTGCTCGAGCAGATCGCGGTATTGCAGCCGGGCGAATCACCGGCGGCGGACGAAGCGGAGCTGGTCTGGCTGATGGACCGAGCCATGATCGCCGCCGAGGTCTTGGTCCAGGGGGCGCTCCAGAGCACGCTCGTCTACGCGGTGTTCCCGGACGACGTCGAACTTCGCATTCGACTCGACAACCCCGAGGAGTACTACTCGTTCCAACTCGCGCCAGACCTACGGGAGCGCATGAGCTCGTTCGTCAACCGACGTAATCGCCCCGTGCCAGAGCGGTACCGCGAGTTCCTCAACTCGGATGCTCGGGACGTTGTCGCCGCGCTCGACGACGTGTTCAAAGCGGAACACGGGATCACGCTCACCCAGGTGTTGGGAGCGGGTCGTGCCGCTCACGAGTTCAGCGCCAAGGCCGAGAACGAAGGGTTCGACGTTCGGTTCGTGCTCCGAGACGTGGTGCTGGAAGCGACTGCTCAGAACCTCGGCATTGGCCGCGAGACGCTCGAGCCCCTCTTCGCCGGCTTCGTGCTCGCGCCCTCCGCTGCGGTCGAGCGCATGCTGTGGAAGCCCAAGCAGGAACCTCGGGTCCTGCGGCGTCCTTACGTCGAGATGCCGCACGAACTGGGCGTCCACTACTCCTGGGTCGGCTCCCTCGTGATGAACGCTCTGATGTTCCGCGTTCAGGACCTGGCGTTCGGCCGGTGTCCAGCGGAGTGGGAGACTGAAGCTATCCGTGACGCGATCATCAAGTTCACGCAGGGGCTTGATGGCGCGTGGGAGCGCACCGTCGAAGCCGAGCTGGTCAGCCGTGGGTTCCGAGCTGTGCGCTCGCTGAAGTCCATCGACGGGCTCCGTCTCGATCAGGAGGGCCGTCCGGGTGAGATCGACCTCCTGCTGGTCGATGCGGATGGCTCGCTGGTGGTTGGGGAAGTCAAGCGCACGCAGCCAACCTACGACCCTTCCTACTGGAGGGCCGAGCTCGACGAGTATGTG
>JAGQIY010001209.1 GCA_020430865.1 Myxococcales bacterium | reverse complement strand
TCAAGGAGCTGTTGGGGCTGACGGGGCTGATCGACCTCGCCATTCCTCGTGGGGGGGAGGGGTTGATCCGGTTCGTCCACGAGAACGCCCGCGTTCCCACGGTCGAGCACTACAAGGGCGTGTGTCATCTCTTCGTCGATCGAGGTGCTGACCTCGACATGGCGCTCGAACTGGCGTTGAACGGCAAGGTCCAGCGCCCTGGCGTGTGCAACGCGCTGGAGTGCGTGCTCGTGGATCAGGCAGAGGCTGCCGAGTTCCTGCCCAGGCTCTCGGACGTCATGGCAGCCGCGCAGGTGGAGCTGCGTGGTTGCGAGCGCTCGCTCCCGCTCTTGAATGGCGCGGTCGCCGCCCAGGAATCCGACTGGGGGGCTGAGTTCTTGGAGAAGATCCTGGCCGTGCGGGTCGTCGACGACTACGCCGCCGCGTTGAGCCACATCGAGCGCTATGGCTCGAACCACACCGAGGCGATTTGCACGCGGGACTACGCGCGCGCCCAGCGCTGGCTCCGCGAAGTCGACGCGAGCTGTGTGCTGGTCAACGCCTCGACCCGCTTCAACGACGGCGGACAGCTGGGGCTGGGAGCCGAGATTGGCATCTCGACCAGCAAGCTGCACGCTTACGGCCCCATGGGCATCGAGAGTTTGACCACCGAGAAATGGGTGGTGTTGGGGGACGGCCAGGTTCGCGCCTAGTCGGACTGTCAGCGGTTCGCGTCTCTCCCTGGCGTGGATCGTGTGCGCGCTCGCGAGGGCGCGCGAGCAACGAGCCCAGTCGGCAAGCTGGGTGTGACGAGAGTACTCAGTGAGCAAGATTGCAGGAATGAAGCCAGTACCGCGTCCTGTACGCGCACCCGCAGAGACGCGCTCCTCCGTCGAGCAGAGCCAAGCGCTCGCGCTTGCCGCTGCGAAGGCGGGGCTCGAGAAGAAGGCCATGGGCGTCGAGATCATCGATGTCACGGGGAAGGTCGACTACGCCGACTTCCTCGTGCTGATGACCGGTCAGAGTGATCGGCATGTCGCTGCCATCGCGGACAGCGTCGATCAGGAGCTCGCGGCGCAGGGCACCGAGGCGATCAGCGTCGAGGGTCTGCCCGCGGCCGAGTGGGTGCTGATCGACTTCGTCGACGTGGTGGTTCACGTCTTCCAGCGCGATTTCCGCTCCGTCTATGACCTGGACGGCCTGTGGATGGACGCGCGCCGGGTGCCGGTGGCAGACGACGAGGGCGGACCGAGCGATGCGGCGGATGGCTGAACAAAACCGCGCGGCAACTCGCCAGTGAAGATCCGCATCGTGGCGGTGGGCAAGGTCCGCGAGCGGGACCTGCGCAGCGTGCTGGACGACTACCTGGGTCGCATCCGCCGCTACGCCCCTCTCGACGAGCTGGAGCTGAAGTCGGACGCGGGCTTCGCCAGAGCGCTGAGGGACGACGAGCTCGTGGTCGCGCTCGAGGTCACGGGGCAGCGTCTCTCCAGCGAGGCCTTCGCGCGTCGTCTGGAGAGCTGGGGGAGTCGCGGCAAGGGGAACTTCTGCTTCCTGATCGGCGGCGCAGAGGGGATCCCTAGGGAAATATCCAACGCCGCCGCCGAGCGACTCAGCTTGTCCAGCATGACGTTGCCACATCGCCTGGCGCGAGTGCTGCTGGCTGAGCAGATCTACCGAGGCTTCAGCATCCTGCGCGGTGAGCCCTACGCCCGCGAGGACTAGCTCAGCTCTTCGACGCCTTGGAGTCCAGCTCGCGCACGCGCTTGCGTGTGATCACGTAGCTGATCCCGATCGAGATGCCGTAGAGCACGAGCAGAGGCGTCGCCAGAAGCACCTGGCTGGTGATGTCTGGCGGCGTGAGGATCGCCGACAGGACGAAGGCGATCACGATGAAGTAGCGCCCGAAACGAATCAGCTGGCGGTAGTTGACGATGCCCGCGACGGACAGGAAGAAGATCAGCACCGGCAGCTGAAACGTCGCACCGAAGGCGATCAGCATGCGGGAGACGAAGTCCAGGTAGTCGTCGACCATCACCGTGGGCTTCACCTCGAAGCCCTGGGTGCCGACCGGGCCCGCGAAATCCAGCAGGTAGCGGAAGGCGAGGGGGAAGGCGATCTTCCAGCCGAACAGAGCGCCGGTCACGAACAGGGTGGTCGAGCTGAGCACGAACGGGATGGCTAGCCTGCGTTCATTCGAGTACAGCCCTGGCGCGATGAAGGCCCACAGCTGGTAGAGCATCACGGGTAGAGCGAGGATCAGCCCCGCCATCACCGCGAGCTTCACGTAGGCGAAGAACAGCGAGGCAGGCGCGGAGAAATGCAGGCTCGCCTTCTCGCCTAGCGCGCCGGTGTTCCAGGCCTCCACGAAGGGTCTGGTCAACCAGGCCAGCACCTCCACCCGGTAGATCCAGGCCACCACCGCCCCGACGACGAACGCGAGCGCCATCTTGATGATGCGGCTGCGGAGCTCCTCGAGGTGCTCCCAGAAGGTCATCGTCTGTTCTTCGGGTTCCGAGCTCATACGTTGTCTTCGCGAGCCGTGCTCCGGTCCCCCGTTGTGTGCCCCGCGGAATCAGGAGGCGCCTCGGGATCTGGCTGCGCCTCGGGATCTGGCTGCGCCTCGGGATCTGGCTGCGCCTGGGCGACTGGCTGCGCCTGGGAGTCCGCCTGCGACGCTTCGCTGGGATCCGTGTCGTCATCGTCCAGCAGCAAATCGTCCGGGAGCGCACCATAGGCGTCCGGACCCTCCACCGGGTACTCTCGGGAGCGATCGTACTCGATGGGGTCCTCGTAGGGATCACTGGAGGGCTTCGAGCTGCGAGCGCGCGGGCGACCCACGGAACTCAGATCGCCCCGCATGATGCTGCGCAGCTCGCCCAGACCGCCGTCGATGCCTTCCTGCCGCAGGATCTCGTCGATGCCGGTCTGTTGGCGAACCTGGGTCGTCAGCGAGCGCACCTTGGCGATCCACTCCCCAAGGGTTCGCAGCATCTTCGGGAGCTTCTGCGGGCCCACGAAGACGAGTGCCACCAGGGCAATCACCACGATCTCGGTAAACGAGATGCCGAACACGGGCGGAAGCTACCTTCAAGCCGAGCCTCGCGCTAGGTCTGTGTTGGTTCGTTCTCACCCCCAAACCCGATATCCCGATCGTCGATTCGTCCGCTGGCGTCGATTCGAGTCGGATCCGGGCGCCAGCACCTGGCGTCGAGCGCTCGTCACGAGGATCGCTCAGGGTTCGAGCCAGATCGGGTTGCTGAAGGCGAACGGCTTGATGTTTGGCGTGAAGGTGTTGGGCAGCGCCTTGGTGCCCTTGACCAACACGACCACGAATGTCTTTCCGGGCACGTCGAGCTGAATCGTTTGATCGAAGCGCAGCGGAGCCTTCTTCTCTTTCACCGTCAGCCAGCGGACTCGCCGCCCATCCCCGCCAAGCAGCACCTCGACGCTGTCCACGCTGACCCAGGACGGCGCCTGGATGCGCACGTGCAGGGGCACCTTGCCGTCGAGGATCTTCGCCGTCTCACCAGGTCCCTTTCCGTTCACCTCGACTTCGAGCATCGGACCACTGCTCACGGTCACCCGTCCCTTGCGCAGGGAGGCGATGATCTGGCTCTCCGCGACCTTCAGATCGTCGGCGTCGGACTTCGAGCCGGGGACGCGGATGTAGTTGCGGGGCAGGCCAGGGTCGAGGAAGAACAGGTTGTGGCTGTCGCTATTGCCGGTGCCGGTGTAGCGGTGTCCGCGCCCGAGCAGCTTGATCCAGTCGAACAGCACCTTGCGGAGCTTCGGTTCGCTCATCATCTCGAGGCCGTTGAACACCTCCAGCAGGTCGTAGTCCTCGGAGTACTCAGCCTGGTACTGCAGCGGCACCAGCATGCTCTGTGGGTCGAGCTTGTAGCGCGCCCAGTAGCCGATCTGGTCCATGCGCGGGTGGTTCACCTGGATCAGCCCATCGGGCGCCACCTGACGCATCTGAGCGAACATGCGCTTCGGCGTCGTGTCACGATACTCGACGAAGTCCCCGGCCTTCATCGGGAAGAGGTTGAAGTGCCCGAAGAGATTCCCCACGGTACTAACTTCGGAGCCGATCATGGTGACCAGTGGTGTCGCCAGCTTGCCTTGCTTCCTCAGGTAGTCCACTGACGGTCCCAGATCGGCGACGGTGTAGTGATCCGTCGCCGCGGCCAGCTCGACGCCTTCTGCGGCGACCGAGATCACGCGCGTCGCGCAGCCAATGTCCGAGTCCGGGCTGGGTGCCTGGTGCAGGTGCAGATCTGCGCTGATCCAGCCCGGCGTGGCGAAAGCGCGGGGGAGCTCGCCCGTCAGCTCCAGGGTCTGCTGGGACTTGATCTCGACCTTCCAGCTCTTGGCTTCGCGTTCGTAGCCTGCGGTGGCCCAGACCTGATACTTGCCGGGAGGCAGACTGCGCTGGAAGTCGCCGGTCCCGCTCCACACGAAGCGGTTGGCGCCCTCGAGCCCACCCGTGTTGCCGAAGTCCGGCGCGCGCGTCAGACCGACGCCCTGGATCGAGAGCTTCGCTGCCAGGGGCTGGCCCGCCTCGTCGCGAACCGTGACCTCGAGCGCGCCCGGCTTGACCTTGGGGGGAGGTTCGTCGACCTGGATCGGCTCGTACTTCAGCGCGCGCTGCACGATCACGTCCTCGCCCGGGTTGAGCGCGACGTTGCGGTATGCCGTGCGGATCTCACCGCTGAGACCGTTGTGGTACGAGCGAAAGCCCACGAGCATCGGCTTGCCCTCGAGCGTGGTGAGCTTGAGGTCGCCCCCGGCGCCCTGACGCCCGACCCATTTGCCCTTGCCGCTGTAGGTCGCCTTCTGGCGCTTCCCGTCGACGAAGTAGTCGGTGTTGCCCCACTTCACCGCGTCGCCGAGGTTCAGGTGGGTCAGGCGGCCGCCGGCGATGTGATCGAACTTGGTGGTGATGATGATGCGTGGCTCGTCCGGTTCCAGGCGATAGCTGGTCTTCACTCGCACGCGGCCGGCGCCGAGGCTGATCGCCGCCGACGTCTCGATCGTATCCCCCTGGATACGGACCTTGTCCGCCACGACGTCCACCTGGTTCTTCCCGTCGTGCAGCACGGGATGCAGCTGCCACAGGCCGTCCATGTGGCTGTGGCCACCCAGCTGTCCGCCCGTTGCCCGGGTCGCTTGATTACGCCAGAAGTCGACGAGCCAGCCGTCCTTCTTGCGCACCACGACGGTGACCTGCCCGTTCGTCAGCGCCAGGTCCCCGGGCTCGGCGAAGACCCGCATCTGGTCTGGTACGAAGTCCTTGGGGATGGTGAAGCCCCTCACTGGCGAGGCGCTCGCGGCTGGCGGCGAGCGCTCCACACGGGCGTCGTCTGGCCCCGATTGAAGCGGACGTGCCGGCGCTCGCGCGAGCACGAGCGCTGCGACCAGCGGAGGCGTCAGGTACCCAGGCCAGCGCAGCGAGCGCAGACGCTCGCGGACGGAGCGGCGCGAGGGCGAGGCGGAGGGCATCGCTCAGAGCATACGCTGGCGCTTGCCGGAGTACACCAGCCTACCCAAAGAAACCTCACGAATATCGCAGCGAGCGCCACGGCGCCGGCTCGAACGCACCCGAGCTCTCGGGAGAGGGGAGTCAGCGGCTCAGGACGTTCTTCGCGATCACGAGGCGCTGGATCTGGCTCGTGCCTTCGTAGATCTGCAGCACCTTCGCGTCGCGCATCAGCTTCTCGACGGGGTACTCCTTGACGTAGCCGTTGCCGCCGAGCACCTGGACCGCGTCGACCGCCGTTTGCATCGCGCTGTCCGCGCCAAAGGCCTTGGCGTAGCTCGAGACGATCGGATCGCGCACCCCGTTGTCGAGGTTCCATGCCGCCTTCATGTAGAGCAGGCGAGTCGCTTCCGTGCGGATAGCCATTTCCGCGATCATGGCCTGCACCATCTGGTGCTCTGCGATGGGTACGCCGAAGGTCTTGCGCTCCTTGGCGTAGGCCACCGACTCGTCGAGGCAGCGCTGCATCAAGCCGGTCGCGGAGGCGGCGATGTCTGGGCGGGTCTGGTTGAACGTCTCCATCGCCAGCTTGAAGCCCTGTCCGGCGGGGGCCAGCAGGTTCTCCTTCTTGACCACGACCTCTTCGAAGTGCACGACGGCGGTGTCGCTCGCGCGCTGTCCGAGCTTGTCCTCGTGCTTGCCGACCTTCACCCCGGGGGTGTCGCGGTCGATGATGAACGCGCCGATCCCCTTGTGGCGCTTCGCCGGGTCCTCGGTGGCGAAGACGACGTAGAAGTTTGCGTGGCTGGCGTTGGTGATCCAGCACTTCTGGCCGGTGATCACGTACTCGTCGCCCTTCTGCTCGAACCGCGTCTGCAGTCCGGCGACGTCGCTGCCTGCGGCCGGTTCCGTGGTGCAATAGCTGGCGAGGATTGGTTCCGCGGTGAGTCGCCCCAGGTACTCCTTTTTCTGGGCATCGCTGCCGCCGAGCTTGATGGGGGTGAGGGCCAGGCCATTGGCGAGCATGCTGGTCTGGATGCCGGTGCAGCCGTATGCGAGCTGCTCCGTGATCAGGGTGTTCTCGAGCTCGCCCATTCCGGAGCCGCCGTACTCGGCGGGCACCGTCGGGTTGATCAGACCGATCTCCCACGCCTCCTTGAACACCTCGATGGGGAAGCGGCTCTCGCGATCGCATTCGGCGCTGACGGGGATGATGCGTTCACGCGTGAAGCGCTTCGCGGTCTCGATCAGCGACTTGTGTTCGTCGGATAGGCTGAAATCCAGCATGGGTCTGGTTACTCCTTTGCGCGGTCCTTCAAGCGCTTGAACTCCGCGCGCACAGCGCGGGCGCCGAGGACATAGCCAATCGTGAGGCCCACGAGCAATACCCCTGGGATGTAGATCACGTGTTCGAAGGTCGGTAGTTCCACGTCGAATTCCAGAGCGGCAAAGAGCCTCGCCACGCCCAGCAGTCGCTCGGGCGTGCCGGGGACACGTGGCGGCGCTCAGCCGGCAGGCTTGCGGCTCAAGGCCTGTTCCAGGCGCGCCACGCGATCGTTGATGCGCTGCTGGCGCAGCCAGGTCATCAGCACGAACCCGAGCAGCATCGTCCACATCAACAAATACGCCCAGACCAGCAGCGACCCCGCGCTCGCGCTCTCGGCGCCGCCGGTGGTGGGCACGAACTCCGTGGAGCGGTCAGCTGGCGTGAGCGTGCCACTGCTGGTGGGCGCGGCCTGTGGCTGGGTGGTGTCGGTCTGCATTGGTACGTCTTCTTCGAGCGAGTTCAGAGCTCGTCTATCTGGCCAGAAGCGATCAGGCGCTCTTCAGCGTGGCGCGCTCGGCTCTCCGAGACCTCGAGCGAGATCCGCATCCACAGCAGCAGGATCCACAGCAACGTCATGGCGAGAAAGCCAACGCCGAGCGCCTGGTACATCGCTGGGTCTCCCAGCCCTCCTCCGCCCTTGGTGACGACGGTCGGGTGGTTCCCTCCCCATTTCCGCACGGCATAGTGGACGATGGGGAGGGTGACGGTGCCGAGCACGCCGAGCGCCGCCGCGAACTTCCGCTCGGCCTCGCCATCGCCACCGAAGGCCCGCAGCACCGCGATCGCGAGGTAGATCAGCACGCTCAACATCAGCGTGGTCAGGCGAGGGTCCCAGGTCCAGTACACGCCCCACGCCTTCTTCGCCCAGAGTGGTCCGCTCACCAGCACCAGCATGCCGAACACGACCGCCGTCTCGGCGCCCGCGCGAGCCCAGGCGTTGCGAGTGTCCGTCGCTCGCATCAGGTAGGCTGCGGAGCCGAGGAAGCAGGCGACTCCACCGAGGTACATCGCGTAGGCCGACGGCACGTGGAAGTAGAAGATCTTCTGCGCGACGCCTCCCGCCGCCGCCTGGGCGTCGGGGGTGCGGTTGAAGATGAAGTAGATCAGGTACAGAAACACGCCCAGCGTGATGACCCAGAGCCCGCTGAACACGTAGCTCCATGGCGACTGCTTGGTGGCGGCGGGAGCCTGCACCTGCGTTGGAAGCGCGCTCGGCGGCTTGTATACGCCCTCGCTCTCGGTCGCCATGATGAGGGGATAGTACACCACGTCACCTCGCGCCCACCGCTTTTGCCTCGCACCATCAGCACTGCGGCAATCCGCCGCCCGCGAGCTGCTGCGGGGCGTGCCCCGCGTTTGCTTCGAGAGCGAGGGCCGCGCACCGCGCTCCGGGTGGTGAGGCGGTTCGAGTCGAGCCGTGGTCGCGCTCGTC
>JAGQIY010000128.1 GCA_020430865.1 Myxococcales bacterium | reverse complement strand
GCGCGCTCGAGCACCTTCGGGGCTTCGTCCTTGCGGCCGGCCTCGAGCAGCACCTCGTAGCGCGTGGTCAGCGCTCGCGTCTCCGAGGCCTTGTCACCTTCGCGGTTGGCTTGCTCGGCCATGCTGCTCAGGGAGCGCAGGGCGTCGTCGTAGGCGCCGCGCTGGCGATCGATGGCCGCCAGCAGGCCCAGCGCTTCCACCGTCGGATCCGACTTCACGGCGGCTTCGATGTGCGGCCGGGCCTTGTCGAGCTCACCGGCGCGGCTCTCGATCGCTCCCATCACGTAGTGCAGGCGCCCGGGGCTCGGGTTCACGCGCCCCTTGAGGCTCTCACTGTCTGCCAGCGTGAGCAGCCGACCCGCCGACGCGAAGGTGCGTCGCGCGGCGGCCACGTCGTTGATGTCGTCCAGGTCCACGATCGCGCGCAGGAGCAGCGCGAGCCCGGTGGAGACGTTGCGCGGCTCCGGCTCCTTCTCGAGGGCGCTGACCAGCACCTGGGGAGCAGCCTCGCTCATGCCGTAGCGCATCAGGAGCGTGCTCAGCGTACCCGCCGCGCGCAGGCTGTACGGTTCCGCGCGGTAGAGCTGTACGGCGCAACCCCAGGCGGCGCCCGCCGCCAGATCGGGGCTCAGCGCCGTCTCCGGGCGTTCGGGGGTCTCGGCGCGAGAGTACACCTCGAGCAGCGCGGCCCAGGCCTCGGGGTTCGACTCCTTGGCGGCCGCGTCCAGCGCCTCGAGCAACGGCGGCGGCGCGACCTTCCCGACATCGCTGCCCTGGATGGCATCGAAGGCGCCGCGAGCGTCTCCCTGACGCAGGTACACCGCGGCCAGGGCGAAGCTCCCCGTGCGCACCGCCTGGAACACGCTGACCGCCTCCTCGCGATCTGCGTTGTCCTGCATCGGCATGTCGTCGAGGTTCTTCTTCAGCGCCTCGCTCACCCAGGTTGCCGTCGATGCGTCTGCGGCGTCGACCGCTTCCTTGCTGGGCTCCAGCAGCGAGCGCAGGGCGCTCGAGGTGTGCTGGTCCTTCAGCGAGCTCATGCTGCCCTGACGACGCGTGCTGGCCATCCAGGTGGAGAGCGCCTTCAGGTGCTGCTCGACCTCGTCCCGAGCGGCTCCCGGCGGCAACGCTTCCTCGAGCATTCCGTAGAGCGCTCGGGCGCGACCCTCGTCGCCCACCTGAGCCGCGGCCTCCGCGCTGCGCTTCAGCGCTTCCTCACCCCCAACGAACATTTCGGGGCGAAGCTCACCGACTCGCACGAGGTAGAGCGCACCCGTCAGCGCCGCGACGCCTTGATCCGGATGACCGCTCTCGAAGCGCTGCTTGGCGTGCTGGAGCTGCTTGCGCACCACGCCGACCAGCAGGTCGAGGCGCTCTTGACTGCGCTCGCCGTTGAGCAGCAGCTTGTGCACCGCGGGACCGAAGTCCGCGTCGCTCACCTTCACGGGATTGACCGGGCCGGTGGGGCTGCTGGGGTGATTCGCGGGATGGTTGGGAGTGGACGTGCAAGCCGTGCTTGCAAGCGCGACGCTCAGGCTGATCGCGATCACCGCCGTGTGGACGACCTTACGCATTGGGGCCAGTCTACACCCCAAGTCCCGCAGCGCTACCAGGTCGCGAGCGGGGCGAAGTCGCGTCGAGGTTTCGAGCGCTAGAAGTTCGTGCGCGCACCGAGACGCAGGCCCGACATCTTGGCGTCGCCCAGCTGACCGCCGAGTGGGATCAGGTACCCGATGAAGGCCACGACGCCCTTGTAGTTGCCGCGCACCTGAGGCTCGAGGCTGAGCTGCAGGGGGGAGGGCTGGGTGACCTCGGCGTCCGGCGTGTAGTCGACGGGATCGATGATGTTGTAGACGAGCGACCCGCGCAGACCGGCTCCGAGCTGTTCGATGAACCAGTAGGCGCCCTCGACATCGGTCACGCTGCGCATCGCCAGCGAGTTGAGCTCGGTCTGGCCGTCGGGCAGGCGTTCAGGCGTCGAGACGTCGCCGCGGATCTTGGGGGCGAGGAGCAATGTTTCCGCCGCGGAAAACTCGAAGTCGCCAGGGATCTCGATGCCGCCACCCAGCGTCACCGGCATGCGCCCCACGGCGTAGTACTCGCCCTCGCGCCAGCCCCGCGCCGCGTCCGCGCTGAGCTGGGCCTGAGTCTGAGCGAGCTTCGCGCGGTCCGCGCTCGTCGGATCCGGCTCCCCCTGGCCTACGGGGATACCGACCCCGAAGCGCAGCGGGATGTCGAAGGACGGCTTCACCAGGCGGTACTCGAGGCGCAGCATGGGGTTACCCAGCGCGTTCGCCGACTCGTCGATCTGGCCCTGGTCCGCGCTCGACTCGTAGCTCGCGGTGGTCCACGGCAGATCGAGCCCCAGGCTCAGCTCGGGCATCACCAGGTAGGAGGCGCCGACCACCAGGCTGATCACGGTGGCGTCGGTGGAGCGCCGGTCCACCGGGCCGGGGAGCGGCGTCTTGCCGAAGCCGAACAGCACGTCGCCATGGACTCCCAGCGGCTTCTCCTGGCGCTTCGCCAGGCGCGCAGCGGTGTCGTCCTCGCTGGCGTCTTTCTCCTTGGCATCATTTCCGCGTGGAACGAATGGCGCGTCCTCGTCGGCGACCTCGGAGTCCACCGGATCGCTGCCCTCGCTCTCCATCGAGGGCCCCGCCTTGACCTCGGGCTCGGCTGACTCGGCTTCGTCCTCGGGCTGGGCCAGCAGAGGCGCGCTGCAGAGCAGGCTGGCGACACACAGACAGAGCGAGGGAGCGTAGCGGAGAGAGCGCATGGGAGTGTCCTTGGGGCGGAACGGCAGAGCGTGAGGCGCGGCTGCCTGAGTTGCGGTTCTTGCCGGGAGCCGAGGAAAGCCACCATCCCCGGTCCGGCTGACGGGAAGAAACACCAATTCGCTGCCCATTGGCGGCACGAAACATGGAATTCCACCCGCGAAACGCGCCGCGAGAAAAATTGCGATGCTGCTTCAGGAAGTCCGATCCGGGCCGGTCGTCGCGCTCCAGCGCGAGCTTCGGTGGCCCACGATCCGCCGAGGTGGGGTAACGTTCAGGTTCCTGCTTAGCCATGGATACTCCTGCCCGGCTCGCCGACTTCGAGATCATTCGCCGCCTTGGCGCGGGCGGCATGGCCGAGGTCTTCCTGGCGAAGCGCCGAGGAGCCGAGGGCACCTTCAAGCTGCTCGTGGTCAAGCGCATCTTGCCTCAGCACGTCGAGTCGCCGCGCTTCCGCACCATGTTCGCGGAGGAAGCGCAGCTCGCCACACGCCTGAACCACCCGAACATCGTTCAGGTGTACGACTTCCAGGACTACGGCGACGAAGGCCAGCTCCTCAGCATGGAGTACGTCGAGGGGCCCGACCTGCGAAAGCTCCAGCGCGCCTGCAAGGCTCAGCAGACCCGTATCCCGCCGTACGTCGCCGCGTTCATCATCGGTGAGGTCGCCAAGGGGCTGCACTACGCCCACGCGCGCAAGGACGAGCGGGGCGCCCCCCTCGAGATCGTCCATCGCGACGTCTCCCCCCAGAACATCCTGCTGAGCTTCGAAGGCGCGGTGAAGGTCGCGGACTTCGGTATCGCCACCGCCAACGTGTTCCGTGAAGAACCGGGCGTGCTGATGGGCAAGACCAGCTACATGAGCCCCGAGCAGGCTCGCGCCGAGCGCGTGGATCGCCGCACGGACATCTACTCCCTTGGAGTCGTGTTCCACGAGCTGCTGACTGGGCGTCCACTGCACGGCGCGGCGGAGGGGCAGGAGCTGCTCGACGTGGTGCGCAGCGGGCACGTCGAGCCGCCGAGCACGTTCGCGCGGGGCGTCCCGTCCGAGCTCGAGTCGATCGTGATGCGCGCGCTCAGCCGTGAGCCGGCGGATCGCTTCCAGACGGCGCGCGACATGGCCGGCGCGATCACCCGCGCGCTGTTCGCGAAGCAGGAGGTCGTCGACTCCCACAGCCTCGAGAGCGTCATCGAGCAGCTGGTGGGGCGCGAGCACACCTCGCCCGGCGTCGAGGCGCCGGCCACCGCAGGCAGCGTCAGCGAGCTGCCCCCAGCCAGCGGCAGCTCCCTCGAGCAAGGGTCGCGACTTCACGCAGACGCGCCCACCGGACCGGGCGGGCCGGACCCGAAGCGCGATCTGAAGAACCGCGTGGGCCGCGAGGTGCGCCACGTGGCCATCGTCACGCTGCGCCTCCACGGCGGAGAAGATCTGGCCAAGGCGATCGGCGTGATGCAGGCGCGCCGCTTCGCGGAGCAGCTCCGCAGCACCCTCGACGAGATGGCCTTCAAGCGGGGCGCGCGCTGGTCGTGGAGCGCTCAGAGCGGCCAGCAAGAGGGCGATCCCCTGCTCACCGGTTCGGCGCGAGCGGTGGTTGGCCTGATGGCGAACCCGGCGCGGGCCGCAGCGGACGCCGCCTGGCTGGCGGTGGATCTGCACGAGGCCATCGAGGGCGCGTGTGATGACTTGCCGGTGCCGGT
>JAGQIY010001208.1 GCA_020430865.1 Myxococcales bacterium | reverse complement strand
TTGGCTCCGGATGGCGGTCCGATACAGCTCCTCCCCCGTTGTGACGGCGGCGAGAGTGCTGCACAATCGCTCCATGTGCGTCACGAGGCTGCCGTTGGCCGGCGGGTGCGGGCTGAAAGGCCCAAGTCCCGTCCGCGGAAACACCCTCGGGTCGCGGTATCGAGTCTTGCGTGAAGTGCCATCGCGAGGTGGTCCACGAAGCGTAGACAGAGAGTGTGCAGGCCGTAATGCGGCAAGCGTGAAGGGATCGAGCCCCGACAAGCAGGAATTTCCGTGGTGGCCGAGCCAGTATGAGGAAGCGAAGGCAGCACCGACCGATCTCGGGTTCCCCCTGGGGAGTGTGGCGTATGCGTCCTCGGATAGCGCGCGACCCCGGCATCGAATCGGCACCACCGGGGTCCAAGACCACGGCATGTACACAAGGTCAGCGGCGGAACGTGAGAGGTCTGCGACAGGTCGGGCCAACAGAAGACCCCGGTCCAGAGTCAGCGAGCAAGGCGTAACGTCCGAGTTCAAGACGATTCCTGACGCAGAAGTCAGATGTTCTCGTAGTAGCGAGGAAGTGGGGTAATGCCCATGGAGCGAAGGGGAACACGGAATGTGACCCAGTTCAGGCTGAGCCCCGAGGTCTGCAAAGACGGACCGTTCAAGGGGTACACGCGGCTGGACTGGATACATTCGGCCGCTCGGCGGAAGCCCTCGGAACGAAGTGGATCGCTGATGCACCACTTCACCGTGGACAACCTCCGGCGGGCATTCCAGGAGCTTTCAGGGTCGAAGGCGGCTGGGATCGACCGCGTTACGAAACACGAATACGCCAAGGAGCTGGAGAGCAATCTCCAAAAGCTCCAGGAACGGATCCGTAAAGGTGGTTGGCGTCCCCAACCGAGCCGCGAGGTGCTGATACCGAAGCCGCTCGGCGGGACCCGCCCGCTGGCCATCGGTTGCTTGGAAGACAAGATCGTCCAAGTGCTGACAGCTCGGATTTTGGAGGCTCTGTACGAGCCCTTGTTTCACCGACACAGCTACGGCTTTCGGCGGGGCAAGTCAGCCCATCAGGCCATTGCTCGCCTCTATGAGGTGATCGAAGCTCGCTCCGCGCAAGCGGTGGTGGTGGAGATCGACATCGAGAAGTTCTTCAACTCGATCGAGCAAGACCGACTGCTCGAGACTCTCGCGCAGAAGGTCTCCGACCCGTTCTTTCTTCGCCACGTGCGCCGGCTGCTTCGTTGCAGCATCCTACACACGGACGGCACGCTGGCGGAGACGCTCACCGGTACGCCACAGGGCTCCCCGGTGAGCCCCGTTCTCGCGAATATCTGCCTGAATGCGATCCTCGACCAGTGGTTCCAACAGAACTATGCCAGCCGAGGGGAGCTGGTCCGATATGCGGATGATGCTGTCTTCGTCTTCAACGACGAGGCGGTCGCCCGCAAGTTCCTCCAGGATCTGGAATCCCAAATGGGACGAGTCGGACTCACGCTGAACAAGGACAAGTGCACCATTGTGCCGTTCTCGAGCCATGAGCCCAAAGGGACCTTCGGGTTCCTTGGCTTCCGGTTCTACTGGGGACGCAACCGCCAGAAGCACCGCGTGCTGAAGGTGAAGACCGACCCCAAGCGGCTGCACAGGTGCATGCTCGCTTTCGAGCACTGGATCAAAGCCTGGCGGAATCGCTTCAAGCTTGCAAAGCTCTGGGAATTGGCGGCGGCGAAGCTCATTGGTCACTACCAATACTTCGGCGTCTCCTTCAACCAAGCCAAGCTGGAGCACTTCTACTGGGTCGCAACCCAGGCCTTGTTCAAGTGGCTCAACCGGCGCAGCCAACGACGGAGCTTCACGTGGGAGCGCTTTCTCAAGCGCCTCCACTTCCAGCCCCTACCGCGGCCTCCCGCCGGCTTCGAGCTCAGGGATATTACTCGTAACGACGGTTCCGCATGGAACCGCAAACCGAAGAGCCGGATGCGGGAAAATCGCAAGTCCGGTTCTGTAAGGAGCGCCAGCCTGAGGCTGGTGTTTACTTGATGGCAGGGGAAGGCGACGTACCCATCGAGTACGAGCTACTGAAGGACGCGGTGCTGGCGGAGATCACGGTACTGGACACCGAGATCACGCCGACCAGCGCGGACGA
>JAGQIY010001207.1 GCA_020430865.1 Myxococcales bacterium | reverse complement strand
GGCAAGCAGGCGGTGGCTCACGCGAGCGAGGTGCTCGAGTGCTTCGGCGGCGCAGGCTACGTGGAGGACACGGGCTTGCCGGTGCTGCTACGAGACGCGCAGGTTCTCAGCATCTGGGAGGGCACCACCAACGTGCTCAGCCTGGAGACATTCCGCGCGCTACAACGGGAGAACGCCTGGGGGCTGCTCTCGGAGAAGATCAAGCGCCACGCGCAGGTAGCCCAGGACTCGCGCCTGAAGAGCCTCGCGGAAACGACCTTGAAGGCCACGGGGCACGCCCTCGAGTGGGTGAGCAGGACCGGCCCCAACGATCCCCGCGCGTTCGAGGCGGGCGCTCGGCGTTGCGCGCTCAGCCTGGGGCGCTGCCTGGCGCTGAGCCTGCTCATCGAGCACGCCCAGTGGGAGCTGGATCACGGCGGCGACGCGCGCAGCCTGCACGCCGCGCGGCGCTTCGCCGAGCACGGGATCGATCTGGTGCTCGACGAGGCGAACCTGGACGCCGACGCCGCCCTGGCCCTCGGCTGAGGGTCCGCGCGTCACGCGGAGACGCGCTCAGAACGCGGTCTCGTCGCCGAGCACGGCCTTCAGCTTGCCGTCCTTGGGGTCGAACACGCAGAGGCCGCGCCCAACCTGGACATAGACCGCATCCTTGGAGGCGACGACGGAGCTGGAGGTGAGCAGCTTCACCTCCGTGTTCTTCCAGAGCTCCTTGCCAGTCTTGGCTTCATAGGCGATCAGCGCCGTCGGGCTACTGAGCCGGGAGACCGCGTAGACGCGGCCTCCGGCGAAGGCGACCAGGGGCGGGACCTTCGAAGCATAGGTCTTGCGCCACAGCCGCTTGCCGTCCTTGTCGCTGGCGATCAGCACGGGCACACCATTCGCGTTTCCACCCGGCACCTGCTGGCTACCCGTGAAGTAGCGGTTCCCCGCAGGGTCCTCGATGGCGCGACCCGTGCGCATGCCGTCGGGGAGCGGTGCCCCGTCGAGCGCCGTGCCGATCCCCGGGTGCGGCTGGCGCCCGCACCACGACTCGTCCCCGGTCGACGTCGCGAGGGTCGACAGGTCGAGCTCGGTGTACTGACGGTAGTTCTTGAGCACGACGCGGTCCTTGCCCGACGGATCTGGACAGATCTCCCGGATGGCGTGGGGCGCCTTCGCGCTCCTGAGCTGCTTTCCCGTCTTCAGATCGACGAGCTGCAGGTCCTGGGGAAAGGTGACGATCAGCAGCTTGTCCTTGGTCGCGTGCAGGGTCGGACCCACGCCGAACTTCAACGGTCCAACGCGCCAGATGACGTTCCCCGTCTTGCCGTCGAAGGCGCCGACGTAGTCACCCTTCGGGTCGAGCCCCGAGTACCCACCGACGAAGTCGGTGGTCCCGTCTCCATTGAGCTCGAGCGGCACCGGCGTACCCGCCTCACCCTTGACCCAGTAGTCGGCGGTGTTGTAGCGCGCCTTGGCGAGCTCTTGCTTTCCGCCAAGAAATTCATAGCGAATCTTCGTTCCCACCCAGTAGATCCCGTAGATCACCCCGCAGAGCAGGACGATGCCGTAGGTCCAGTACAGCTGGTACTGACCTCCGCTGTACTTCTTGAAGAAGCCGCCGACCTTCTTCGTGGTCTGTTGCAGATCCTGCTTCGTGCGATCGACGAGATCCGGGCCTTGGGGTTGGGGGTAGGACACGCGATCAGTCTACCGAGCTACTCCCGCGCAGACCTTGAACGGAGTCTGAATTTCGGCTCAAGAACCGGAAAGAATCACCGGCAAAGCTACGAAGCCTGGATCTGGCGCGGCCTGAACAAGGCGGGCCTGTACGCAGGTGTGCTCAGAAGGCCCAGCCAGCGATGATGTCGACCTGCGGGTAGACGCCGTTCACGCCCGCCTTTTCCCGCTTGCCGACCTCGTGATGCCAGTACTGCGCGCCAGCGCCGAGCCGCAGCAGGATGCGCTCGTAGTCGAACATCCAGCCGTAGCCCGCCGTCGCGCCCACGCTCCACACCGGATTCGAGGCGGTCTCGTCCAGACCATCCCTGGCGTAGCCGACACCGGCGCGACCGAAGGGCGACAGGTAGAAGCCCTTCATTCCAGTTCCGAACGGAAAGATGAAGGGGCGCAGCTCGACGACCCAGGCATGGGCGTCGGTGTCCGGGCCGCCCCAGGTCTCGGTGTACCAGGGCTTGTTGTACTGCGCGGTGAGCCGCAGCGAGAGGTGCTTGACGAGGCGGTGCTCGTACCCGATGCCGAGCACTCCGCTGCCGAGGTCCGCCTGCAGGCTGCTATCGGGATTCGGCTCGGCGCAGGACTGGAGCTTGTACGGCGGGTCGTCCTCCTCGGCGCGGGCGACATCGGTCACGCCCCACAGCAGGAGACCCACGAAAAATCCCAAGAGCGCGCTTCGCTGCCGCAGCATGCTGCGGGGGTACCACGGGTGGACGCCCGAGCGGT
>JAGQIY010001206.1 GCA_020430865.1 Myxococcales bacterium | reverse complement strand
GATGGGTGGCGTAGGCGTTCAGCAGCATGGCGCGGAACACTACCAAACTGCGATAGACGGAACCCAGGTGACGCGGCGCTCGCTTTCGGCGCACTATTCTCCCATGGGTAAACGCGCCGCCGTCCGCGGCTCTCGGCTGACTCGAACGCTCGCTGCAACATCCCTTGGGCTAGCCGCAGCGTTGAGCGTGCCGGCGTGCTCCAGTGACGAGAGCTCTCCCCCCCAAGAACAAACTCCCGATTGGGACGCGAAGGCGACGGAGCTATTGAGCGGGCCGAACTGGTATCGCCACGCGGTGTTCTATGAAGTCTACGTGCGCTCATTCCAAGACTCCGATGGCGACGGCATCGGTGATTTCAAGGGCCTGACGTCCAAGCTCGATTACCTCAAGGAACTGGGCGTCGATGGGATTTGGCTGATGCCCATCATGCCGTCGCCGTTCGTGGACTCGGGGTATGACGTCGCGGATTATCGCGGCATCAACCCGGACTACGGAACGATGGATGACTTCGACGCCTTCCTGAAGGCGGCGCACGACAAGGGCATTCGGGTGATCATCGACTTGGTGTTGAACCACACGTCGGACCAGCATGCTTGGTTCACCGAGTCGCGCTCGAGCAAGGACAACCCCAAGGCGGACTGGTACGTCTGGTCTGACACCGAGGGTACGCCGAACAACGGTTGCGGGACGCATCAAGCCGTGTTCGGAGATTCTGCGTGGCAATTTGATGAGACGCGGCAGCAATACTACTTTCATCGCTTCTATCCGGGGCAGCCGGACCTGAACTACGAAAACCCCGAGGTGGTGAAGGAGACGTTGGATATCGCGCGTTTCTGGCTTGAAAAGGGCGTGGACGGCTTCCGCTGCGATGTCATCAGCCTGCTCTACGAGTCGGCGACCGACTGCGGCTTTTTGGATGAGACCAAGGACTACATCAAGCAGCTACGCGGCGTCGTCGACGAGTACCCTGACGCTGTTCTCCTCGCGGAACCGACCGACTTGACCAACTCGACGGAGTACTTCGGGAGTGGTCAGGACATGTTCCACATGACCTTCAACTTCGGCTACGGCTACTTCTGGAATTTTCATTTTGGGGGAGGGTTGGCGCAACCCATCAGCGATGTGTTCCAACGTACCCTCGACGAGTATCCGGCGGGGGCGCAAGACGCGCTGGTGATTGGCAGCCACGATGTCTCGCGCGCTTGGGTGAATGCCGGCAGCAGTGAGGAGCGCTACAAGCTGGCAGCCCTGGTGCAGCTCACCATGAAAGGCTCGCCTTTCATCTACTACGGAGAAGAAGTGGCGATTCGTCCGAGTGACGACAGCATCATCGACTTCCGTGACGAAGCCCGCTCGCCGCTGCCTTGGAATGACCAAGCGCCAGGTTATGGGTTCACTACGGGGACGCCGTGGTTGGCCTTCGGACCAGACCTTGCGGAAACGAACATCGCGGCTCAGCAGGCCAGTTCGAGTTCGATGTACGCCTTCTATCGCTCGATTCTGGATCTAAGACGCGGCCGCGCAGTGTGGGGCAACGGCGAGCTCCGGCTGCTCACTCCCTCCGACCCCGCGGTGCTGGCTTACCTGCGGTACGACGCAGATTTGCGCTACCTGGTCGTGCTGAACTTGGGCTTCGTGGAGAGCCAGACCAACCTGAGCGCTGCTGAGCTTGGCGCAACCCAGGGTGAGGGGGTGCTGGGCAACACCAGCCTGAGCTTCGAGACAGACAGTGCGAGCCTCAGCATTCCGCCCCAGGGCTACGGCATCTTCGAGTTGCGCTGATGCGCCGTCCCGGTTTGCTGGTGCTCGGTGTTGGGCTGGTGATTGGCGGGCTTGGCGTCAGCGTGTACGTCGGGAAGGCTCGGCTCGATCAAAAGCATATCCGTAAGGAAGCAGACTCGGTGACGTGGCAGCTGGCGATGAAGGTCGCGTCCTGCGGTGAGCCGTTGCCCATCAGTAGTCGTCCCGTACCGAGCGCTGTGCCTGGCCCCGATGGGTACGAGAGCACGGGGGACGACTGGCTTCAGCCGGCGTTCGACTGCAACCGGTCGCCGGTCTTGCTACCGAAGCGCTTCCATTCTTCGTACCAGTG
>JAGQIY010001205.1 GCA_020430865.1 Myxococcales bacterium | reverse complement strand
TGAGGTCGCCTTGGAGCAACGCTTCGGCGCGGCGACTGCCGGCGCCCCGGAGGCCAGCCTCGAACTCGCCGCAGGCAGCCTGCGTGGGGAGTTCGCGTCGGGTGTGGAGCTGAATTATATCCGTGCGGAGATAGCCGCGGGGGGCCGCTGGGCGTCTCTGGGAGCCTCGAGTGTTGCGCTGGTCGACGATGACCCCTGGAGCACCGAGGGCGCGCTCGCTCAGAGCGTCCGCGCGCGTCTGGGAAGCGAGTCGAGCTTGCACCTGCGGGCGGCGCTCGATCAGGCTCTGGGGCACTCCTGGCGTGTGCTGCTCCCTGGCACGGACGCGCTGGGCGGCTCACGCCAGTCCGCTCCGAGCCCGGCACCCTGGGCGTCACCGTTCGCCGCCCTCGGCACCAGCGCGGGGGGGGAGCTGTGGCTGCCCCTGGGGCGAAGCTTCGCCACGAGTGTTACGAGCGTGTTCGATGTGAGCGCTGGTGCAGAGACACCCAGGTGGCTGTTCGCGGCCTGGGGCGGCGCCTACCGTCATCCATGCGGGTGCCTGTCACTGCAGACCCAGCTGTCACATCGCCTGGGACGGCACAGCGGCTTGAGAACGCCGCTGGAAGCGTTCGATGCATTCGTCGCTTTGGAGCTTTTCGACGTGTCATCCGGCGGCTGAAGCTCGGGCCCGCCCCGCCACCTGAACCCGGGGCGCGGCGAGCCGAGCGACGCTAGGCGTGGCCTCTCGGCTGGGAGGCTCGCTCCAGAAGGGCTGTGGGCAGGCGTTGCTGGTTCAGGTACGCTTGCCCTGGTGTCGAGGGATCCGACAGCGGGGGATGGGGCGGAGCGCGCGGCTGGCGTGGACCCCACCACCGCGGAAGCGCTGGTGGGGTCGCGCATCGTGGTGGCCGACGACGACCGCATCACGCGTGACCTGCTGGCGAGCATCCTCTCCTCCCATGGCTTCAACGTCGAGACCGTGGTCGATGGCCAGGAGGCGGTCGAGCGTGTGGCTCGAGGCGGCGTCGACTTGGTCCTGCTCGATATCATGATGCCCAGGCTGAGCGGCCTCGAAGCCTGCAGGCTGCTCAAGGGCATGACCACTGACACCTTCCTCCCCGTGGTGCTGGTCACGGTCAAGACCGACACGGCGAGCCGCGTGGAGGGGCTGAAGATCGGCGCTGACGACTACGTGTGCAAGCCGTTCGACGATCAGGAGTTGATCGCGCGGGTCGAGGCCATGTTGCGCATCAAGAAGCTCCACGACCACGTCGCCAAGGCGCGCGCCCGGCTGGCGGAGCTCTCCATCCACGATGAGCTGACCGGCCTCTACAATTACCGCTATCTGCATGAGCGCTTGAGCGAGGAGTTCAAGCGCGCGGAGCGCTACCACGATCCGCTGTCTTGCATCGTTCTGGACATCGATCGCCTGCAGAGCCTGAACGCCGTCGGTGGGCGCGCGCTCGGGGACACCATCATCCGCGGCGTGGCCAAGGCCATCACCAACTCCGTACGTGAGGTGGACGTCGTTTCTCGGTTTGGGGGTGAGGAGTTCTTGATCGTCCTCCCGAGCACCCACTTCGCTGGCGCCGTGACCGTTGCCGAACGGATATGGCGGGAGGTCGGCGCAGCCCGCTTCGAGGACTCGGCGCACCGGGCGACCATCTCCGTCGGTGTCGCGCTTTACCCATCCCGGGACGTGCGCACGAAGGACGCCCTGCTGAGGGCTGCGGATACTGCGCTGGCCCAGGCGAAGCGCGATGGCGGCAACCGGATCTGCGTGTTTCAGCAGGAGGGCTACCTGTACACGCCCGCGACGGGCGCGTCAGAGGCTCCCGCGCGAAGTGAGCGCACGACCGAGCGGGCCTCCGCGGAGAAGCATGACGGAGAGGCGTGATGAGTACGCTGGACGAACGAGCGCCCCGTGCGGCGAGCGGGAGCTTTCAGCGCGCCGAGTCCCATGAGCCGGCGACCGGCTCGAGCACTCGACCCACCAGTGTACTGGTCGCCGACGACGAACCCAGCTTGAGGCGCACCCTGGCGCGTATGCTGTCGGCGCGGGGCATGCAGGTACACACCGCCGAAGACGGTCAGGCGGCGCTGGCCGTCCTCCAGAGCCAGTCGATCGACGTGGCGCTGGTGGACCTGATGATGCCCAAGCTCGGTGGCTTCGAGTTGTTGAGCCAGCTTCAGAGCCAGGGCGTTCCTGCCGAGGTGATCATCATGACGGCCTACGGCGACGTCGAGACCGCGGTCAAGGCGGTCCAGGCGGGCGCCTACAACTTCCTGACCAAGCCGTTTCGTTCCAACGACGAGATCGCGCTCCAGATCGGCAAGGCGGCGGAGCGTCGCCGCTTGCTGGCTCGCGCCGCGACGCTCGAGAAGGCGCTGGAGGAGCGTGACAAGTTCGGCGGCTTGATCGGCAACTCCAGCGGGATGCGCGGGGTGTATCAGCTCGCGATGGGCGTCGCGAGCACGTCATCAACCGTGCTCATCCTTGGGGAAAGCGGAACCGGCAAGGAGCTCACGGCGCGCGCGATTCATCAGCACTCCGCGCGAGCCAATCGGCCCTTCGTTGCGCTGAACTGCTCGGCGATTCCGGAGAACCTGATCGAGAGCGAGCTCTTCGGACACGTGAAGGGGGCCTTCACTGGCGCCACGACCACGCGCCAGGGCCTGTTCGAGGCCGCAGATCGCGGCACTATCTTCCTGGACGAGATCGGCGACCTGCCGCTACTGGCCCAGGTCAAGCTGCTGCGCACCCTGCAGGAAGGCGAGATAAAGCCCGTGGGCTCCGACTCCACGCGCTCCGTCGACGTGCGCGTGGTCGCGGCGACCAACGTCGATTTGCGGTCGCTGATCTCCAAGGGACGGTTCCGTGAGGATCTGTATTATCGCCTGAACGTGATCGTGATCCAGCTGCCGGCGCTGCGCGAACGCATCGAGGACATCCCGTTGCTCGCGTATCACTTCCTGCGCAAGTCAGCGACCCGCATCGGGCGCGATGTGCGGCGCATCTCTCCGGAGGCCATCGAGGCCCTCTGCGCCCAGGCTTGGCCGGGCAACGTGCGCGAGCTGGAGAACGCCATCGAGCACGCGGTGGTGTTCTGCAAGGACGACACCGTGACGCCCGCCTGTCTGCCGTTCGCTCTTCAAGAGTCGCGATCGGTCTCCGCGCCGCCGCTGGCGTCGTCGAGCTTCGGGCTCGAGGCGCCGCCGAGCTTCTTCGAGCTGAGCTATCGAGATGCCAAGAGCCAGGCCCTGGAGCAGTTCGAGCGAGCCTATTTCAGCCATCTCCTGCAGCGCACCGGCGGGAACGTCTCTGAGGCGGCGCGGCAAGCCGGACTGGACCGCTCGAACTTTCGTCGCGCCGCCAAGCGCGCGGTGGGCAACCTGAAGTAGTGGCCGTCGCCCCCGGAGACGAGTGAGGTTGGGGTGGCCTAGACTCGGGCTTCGGCGTAGGGTCCCCGTCTTCGCGCCGCAGGTTCACTTTGGTCAGGATTCGCCGCACATCGCTGGTTGCCCACGGCTCGCTCAGGCGCCAACTCGCGCTCGCGCTGTCGCTGAGCACTGGACTGGTGGCGACGCCTGCTTCGGCCGAGCCGGGCCACGTGCCCAACGCCGCCAGTCGGTTCCAGCCGGCGGGCGCGAAGGCAGCGAAGAAGCGCACCTACAGCCTGAAGCGCTGCCTGGAGCTGGCCGAGCTCAACTATCCGAAGGTGGCTTCGGCGAAGGCCAAGCTGAAGAAGTACGAGGCGCAGCTCAGCGAGGCCCACAGCGCTCCGTTCAGTCAATGGACGGTGAAGGGGGGCGTCGCCCTGGCTCCAACGGTCGCCGGTACGCCGATCTACAGCCCGAACACCGACACGTCGCTCTCGGAGGACATGGGCCTGGCCTGGCAGATCGGGATCGAGGGCGTGATCCCGCTGTGGACGTTCGGAAAGATCACGAACCTCTGGGATGCGGCGGAGGCGCAGATCGACGTTGGTCGCCACGAGGTCCAGAAGGAGCGACAATCCGTACGGAAACTCGTCTACGAGGCCTACTTCGGTCTCAAGCTGGCGCGCGATAGCCTGGCACTGGTGCGGGACGCAGCGTCCCGAATCGACAAGTACATGGGACCCCTTCAGCAGAAGGTCGACGACGGCGAAGGGGACACCATCGAGCTGCTCAAGCTCAAGATGAACCGGGCCGATCTCGACGGTCGCGAGAGCGAGGCTGAGGAGAAGGTGCAGGAGGCGCTGAGCGCGCTGCGCTTCCTCACCGGGGTGCGGTCGCTGGATGTCGCGGACACGCCGCTCAAGCCGGTGGACCATCGCCTTGCGCCCTTGCCTCGCTACCTCTCTGCGGCCAGATTGTTCCGTCCGGAAATAAACATGGCGCGGGCTGGTGTGCGAGCGCGTCAGGCTCAGGTGCGCCTCCAGCAGGCGAAGTACTTCCCGGATCTGGGCCTCGGCTTATCCGCCAAGTACACCCGCGCTCCTGAGGTCACCGATCAGCAGAACCCCTTCGTGTACGACCCTGCGAACTCGCTGGCCTACGGCGCGGCGCTGGTCCTGCGCTGGAACCTGGACCTGCTGCCAAACCACGCACGCGTGGCGCAGACCGAAGCGGATCTCGAAGAGATGCGCGCGACCGAGCAGTACGCCATTGGCGGAGTGGCTCACGAGGTCGAGAAGGCCTACAACGGTGCTCGCGCCGCGTCGAAGCGGCTGGAAGCGTACTCCAAGGCCTCCTTGTACGCGAAGCAGTGGCTGATCCAGGTGCAGCAAGGCATCGACCTCGGCACGATGGACGAGGAAGACATCGTCGACCCGGCGAAGGAGTACGCCCTCAAGCGCTTCGCCAAGATCAGCGCCATCTACGCCTACAACATGGCCATCGTGCAGCTGGCCACCGCCACGGGCTGGGAGGCGGCGATGCCGAACGAGACCAAGCTCGAACCTTGAGCCCTAGCATTTCCTGGAGGAAATAGGGCTCTGCTCGAGGGTTCGGGGGTGAGGGCCCAGCGTGCGACGCGCGCGCCTGCTGCCGCGCGCGTCGGCTCTCAGTGGATGCGCTGTCCAGGCTTTGCGCCGCTGTCCGGTGCCAGCAGGAACACCTCTGTCTTGCCGGGACCAGCCGCGGCCACCATGCCCTCGCTCAGTCCGAACTTCATCTGACGAGGCTTGAGATTCGCCACCATCACCACCAGTCTGCCGACCAGCGACTCGGGTTCATACGCCTCCTTGATGCCGGCAAATACTGTGCGGCGTTCCTCCCCCCCCAAGCTGAGGGTGAGCTTCAGGAGCTTCTTCGCTTCCTTCACCTGCTCCGCGGAGACCACGCGAGCGACCCGCAGATCGACCTTCATGAAGTCGTCGATGGTGCACTCGGCGGCGAGGGGCTCGTCCAGCAACGGCTGTGCGTCGTCCTCTGCCGCGGCGCTGGCCGCTTCGTCGCTCGCCGCGCGAGAGGCCTGCGCCTCCTCGGCGGCGCTCGACGTCGCCTCGAGCACGCGCTTGACGGCGTCGGGATCCACCCGTTGCATCAGGTGTGCGAACTTGGGGAGCTGCTTGCCGAGCACTTGCACCTCCGCATCCTTCCAGAGCGCAACGGACTCTCCGAAGTAGGCGGCTGAGTCGCTGGCGAGCTTCGGCAGGATCGGCGCCAGGAAGGTCACCAGTTGCTTGTAGATGTTCAGCCCCACGGTGCCCACCGCCTGAGCCTCGCTGAGCTTGCCAGCCTTCTTCAGGTTCCAGGGTGCCTGCTCATCGAAGTAGGCATTGGCCCGGTCGGCATGACTCATGATGAGGCGGGTGGCGCTGGCGTAGTCGCAGCGCTCGTAGGCTTCGGCGATCTGTCTGCCAAGCCCCACGCCCGCCTGGAACATGCCCTGATCGTCCGGGTAGGCGGCGCTGAGGCCGTCCTTGACGAAGCCGGCGGAGCGAGCGGCCAGGTTCACCACCTTGTTGACGAGATCGCTGTTCACCTTGGTGACGAACTCGGCCAGATCGAGATCCAGGTCGTCGACCTTGTCGGACAGCCGCGTCGCGTAGAAGTAGCGCAGGTACGCTGGATCGAGGTGGTCGAGGTACGTGCGCGCCTGAATGAACGTGCCTCGCGCCTTGCTCATCTTCTCGCCGTTCACCTGCAGGAAGCCATGCACCTGCACGCGGCGGGGCAGGGAGTATCCCGACGCCTTCAGCATTCCTGGCCAAAATAGCGCATGGAAATAGGTGATGTCCTTGCCGATGAAGTGGTAGATGTCCGTGTCGGCGCTCTTCCACCAGGCGTCGAAATCCTCGCCCTCCCGCTGGCACCACTCCTCCGTGGCGGCCATGTAGCCGATCGGTGCGTCGAACCAGACGTACCAGTAGTTGCCCGGACTGTCGGGGATCTCGAAGCCGAAGTAGGGCGCGGGTCGGGAAACGTCCCAGTCGCGGAGCGGCTTTGAGAGGAACTGACCCTTCAGGTAGGTGGCGACGCTCGGCTGCAAATGATCGTCCGTCTGGGTCCATTCCTCGAGGAAACCGTGCAAGCTCTCGATCTGGATGAACAGGTGCTTCGCCGTGCGCATCTCGGGCGTGGCTCCGCTCAGGGTGCTGAAAGGGTCGATCAGTTCAGCGGCCGAGTAGGTGGCGCCACACTTCTCACAGCTGTCGCCGTACTGGTCGGGTGACTTGCAGTTCGGGCACTTGCCCTTGACGAAGCGATCCGCGAGGAACATTTGCTTCTCGGGATCGAAAAGCTGGGTGACGTCCTTCTCGGAAACCAGCTGTGCCTGGCGCAGTCCGCTCCAGATGTCCGCGCACCGTCGGCGATTGGTGTCGGAGTTGGTGGAGCCATAGTAATCGTGCCTGATCTGGAAGTCTTGGAAGTCTCGCTGGTGCGCCTGATTCATGTCGGCGATCAGCGCCTCGGGAGAGCGACCTTCTTGTTCCGCGCGGATCATGATACTGGTGCCGTGCGTATCGTCGGCGCAGAAGTAGCGCACCTGGTGCCCCCGCATGCGCATGAACCGCACCCAGATGTCCGTCTGGATGTACTCCACCATGTGCCCCAGGTGGATATGGCCGTTTGCGTAGGGTAGGGCGCTGGTAACGAGGATGCGCCGGGACTTCGTGTCGCTGGACATGCTCGGCATCCTGCCACGACCCACGGCGACTACCAGAGGCGAGGGCGCGGAAATAGCGCCTCTCGTCGTCGTCGTTCCTCACCCCCGCACGGGAGGAACGATCACCATCGAACGAGTCGGAACCGATCCGCGTCGAGGGGGTGGCCCAGGACGCGGCGTGGGTCGACGGACGGTGGAGCGCCCGTCAGGCGTTGAACGAGCGCTTTCGCGTCTCGTACTCGTCGAGCTTCTTCTCGATGGATTGAAAGCCGTTCGTGATCGAGTCGTTCACCATGCGCACGATGATGCTGAGGTTGCCCTTCAGCGCCTCGTAGTAGCGCTGGCGCTCCGCGGCGTGGACGATCGCGGGCGGATAGCCGGACTTGAGCAGAATCAGGTTCATCAGGAGGCGCGCGACCTTGCCGCTGTCGTTCGGGAAGGGGAACACGCGCAGCAACTCGTAGTGAGCGCGCGCAGCGACCCGCACTGGATTACGCAGCTTCTTCGGCTCCGGTCCGTTGAGCCAGTCGATGATCTGACGCACCTTGTACGCGATCTTGTCGGGCGGCGCATACTCATGGAAGTAGAGGCGGTGCTGAGGAATATCCTTGCGGTATTTTACCGTCTTCAGATCGCCCTCTTCCGGGTGCAGCGTGAGGTAGATGCGCTTGATGTGATCGAGGGTGATCGGCGCGCGCTTCTTCTCGGCCATCTCATAGACCAGGTCGATGGCCTGCTTGTGGCGACGGATCTCCTCGCAGACCGGCTGTAGGCTCGAGTCCGGCACGATGGTGATACTGGGATCGATGGCCGTCTGCAGCTCCTGGAAGGTATAGACCACGCCTTCGAGGGCGCTGTCGTGGTGGATCCACGACATCTCGAACTTCTCCTTGTAATCCCTGCGGAACTCTTCCGAGGTCTCCGCCAGGCGCGCTTCAATCGCCGAGTGCCGCTCGTCCAGGCGCTCCGGCGGTGGTGGCGGCGGCGGCGCGACCGTTGGTGGGCGGTACGGCTGGATCTCTTCGCCCTCGGTTCGCGGGAGCTGATCGGGGAGGCGTAGGTTGGCGAACTTGGAGCTGTTCGCGAGCGAGCCATCCGGATTGCGCGAGGTGCCCGACTGATTCGGGATCGCATCCGCGCGGTAAGCACGTGCGGCGAGCGCGGGGCGAGAACCGCCACGGCTGCGTCCCGCCTGGCGCGCGATCTTCACTTCCAGAGCCCGACGCTGCGCTTCCTTCTCGGCGCGGATCCGGGCCTGCTCGGCTTCCTTGGCCTTGCGATACGCCTCGCGTTCGGCCTCCTTCTTGCGCCGCTCCTCCTCTTTCTGGCGACGCAGCTCTTCCTTGATGCGCTCCTTCTCTTCCTTGATGCGCTGACGCTCTTCCTCACGACGCTTGCGCTCTTCTTCCTTCTGGCGCTCGCGCTCTGCTTTCATCCGCGCACGCTCTTCCTCGCGGCGTTTGCGCTCCTCTTCCTTCTGGCGCTCGCGCTCCGCCTTCAACCGAGCGCGCTCGGCCTCCTTGGCCGCCTTCTGCTGGTCGCGGATCTTCTGCTGCTCGAGCTTCTTCTGCTCGCGCTCCTTCGCCTGGCGCTCTTTCTCCTTCGCCTTCTCCTTGGCGAGGCGCTCTTTTTCCTTCTCCTTGGCGAGGCGCTCCTTCTCTTTTTCCTTCTCCTTGGCGAGGCGCTCCTTCTCTTTTTCCTTCTCCTTCAGGAGGCGCTCCTTGTCCTTCTGCTTGGCGAGGCGCTCCTTCTCTTTCTGCTTGAGCGCCGCCTCGGCGGCCTTGCGCCTCGCCGCGTCCTGACGCTCCTTGTCGCGGATCAGGCGCTGCTTCTCCTTCTCCTTCTCCTTCAGGAGGCGGAGCTTTTCCTTCTCTTTGGCCTGGAGGGCGCGCAGCTTCTCTCGCTCCTTGGCGGCGAGGAGCTTGGCCTGATCCCGCTGGGCCTTGGCGAGCTCTTGAGCTTTCTGCTTGGCGATTCGCTCAGCTTCCTTCTGCTTCGCCAGCTGCTCTTTCTCGCGCTCCTTCAGCTTCTTCAGCTTCTCGCGCTCCGCGAGCAAGGCCTGCTTGACCTTGGCTTTTTCCTTGAGGAGACGATCGCGTTCCTTCGCCTTGGCCTTCCGCTCCTGTTCCCGGGCGCGGTCCGCCGCCGCCTTCTCCTTGGCCTTGACCAGCGCATCCGCCTTGGCCCTGGCTGCCTTCTCCTTGGCTGCCTTCTCCTTTGCGGCTTTCGCCAGCTGGGCCTTGGCCTTGGCTGCGGCGCGAGCTTGCTCCTTCGCCTGCTTCGCCTGCTTCGCCTTCGCAGCCTTCTCCTTCGCAGCTGCCTTGGCCTTGGCCTTGGCTTCCGCCTGACGTGCCCGGTTGGCGCTGGCCTTGCTGGCCTTCGCGGCGGTCTTGCTGACCTTCGCGGTCTTGCTGACCTTCGCGGTCTTGCTCGCCTTGGGGGTGGTCT
>JAGQIY010001204.1 GCA_020430865.1 Myxococcales bacterium | reverse complement strand
CGGAATGCGCGCGAGCCCCACCGACCACACCAGCCCCATCCAGAGCAGCGCCTCGCCGTGGCGGAAGGCCGCGAACACGGCCGCGCCCATCACCAGGCAGGCGCCCATGCTGGTCAGCACCATGCGCACACCGTTGGCGAACAGCAGGTCCTCGAGCGCCGCCTGAATCACCGGCTCCGGGACGTCGCTGACGGATTCCCCAGGTCCCTTCGCTTGCCTACCCTGCTCCGGAACTGCCCCCTGGTCCATGCGTCGAGCCGCAAGCTCTCATGGGCTCCAGGGCTTGGCAACTACTTGATACGGATGTCGATCGTCACCGGCCCGCCCCCGCGCTCGAGCTGCAGCTTGAGGTTGTCCGCGGTGCGCAGGCGGGCGTAAGCTTGGAGCGCGACCTCGGGACTGCTGAGATCGAAGCCGTTGATGCTCTCGAGCCGGTCACCGTCCTTGAACCCCAGGGTGCCGAGCAACGTATCCGGACGGATACCGTTCATCCGGATTCCGGCGCCCTTGCCGCCCATGGGTGCGATGCGCACGGAGCCCATCAGGACGCTCTGCTCGGCGAGCACCCGATCCACCACGCTGCGATCCACCTCGAACTCGGTGGCGGACACCTTGCGGATCTTGTCGGCGATCTCCTTGGGCAACGTGTCTCGCGACAGACGTGCTCCGCGCCCTCGGCTGGAGCGCCCCTCACTCGGCGACTCCCCAGCCGTGGGGTTCGCTTCGTGTCCGAACAGCGTCACCTGACAAAGCGACGCCCCCGCCTCGAGCCACACCGCCGGGCTCTTCTTCAGCGGGTTCTGCCCGATGTAGGCGATGGTCCGGTCGCCCACTTGCTCACCCACCCGGCGCATCGCGGGCACTGGATCGTTCGCTTCGCGGATCGCCGCCATCGACCACAGCGGGTCCGGCGACTCGGAGACGATGGACACCAGGATCCCGTCACAGGCCGGTGCTTCCAGGGGACTCGAGATGCCTCGGGCCGCGTCATTCGGCTCCGGCTCTTCCTCTCCTCCACCAAGCAAGGGCCCCGTCACGGAATCGAAGGCGTTCCGCGCCAGGATGGGATCCGCGCTTGCCAACCTGGCATCGGCTCGTGCACTCGCCTTGGCCGCTCTCGGAGGCAGCGCGCTCAGCTGAGCCGCGTCGACCCCGAACAGCCAGCTGCCGATCAGCGCCGAGCCACCCACCGCCTGCAGGTAAGCCGCGACCGCCAGCAGCCCCAGGATCACCCCGACGAAGTACCTCTTCAGCCACTTGTCCACGTTCATCTCACGTATCCCCACGGTAACTTTTAGCCACCGGCCCCATCGAGCCTGCGCAGCGCGCGAGACGCAGCGCGGCCCCGAGGTGCCGCTCACCGCGTCCTCCTGTCAGCGCCTCGATGCTTCTTCGTCAGCCTCCAAGCGAGCAACGTGCCAAGCCGCCGTTCAGCGGCTCACGGCTGGTTTGTTGGGGGTGAGAGCGCGCTGAGAGGTGCTGGATGATTTGTCAGGTTGGCGCAGGAGCCAGCGGCGGACTCCACACGGCAACTTTAGAATGGCACCCGAACCTTGCTGGACACATACACCTGCCGCGGCTTGCACTAGGGCCCCCTAGTGGAAGCTTGCGCGCCAGTCGCGACGTCGCCAGTCGTGCGCCGTCACACCCCCAGCGCCTGCGCGAGCTGCGGCGTCAGCTCCGCGTACCTGCGCAAGTACTCCGCGTACAGCGGACGCTCCTCCTTCAGCGCTCGCGCCACCGCTGGGCGCTGGCGGAGGTTGCCGTAGTAGGTCTTCAGCGCAGGCCAGCGACCGAGATCGACGGGCGTCGCCTGAAACCAGTTCAGCACCGTCACCAGGTAGGCGTCGGCGACGCTGAAGTCGTCCAGCAGGAAGTCGCGGCCTTCCAGGTGGGCCGCCAGGTACTCGAGGCGTGGTTCGGCCTTGCCGAGCGCGTAGGCCTTCACCTCGGGAGTCGCGCCGCGATCGAACACCGGCGCAAACACGCCCTTGTGGAGTTCGGTGCTGATGAACGAGAGCCACTGCTGGAGTTCGTCGGCGTCTGATAGTGCGAGATCTGCGCGCTTGCTCAGGCGAGCGACCCGCTGCAGCACCGCCACGTTCTCCTTGAGCAGCTTACCCGAGTCGTCCTCCAGCACCGGCACCAGGCCCAGCGGATTGATCTGCAGATAGTCCTCGCCTCTCGACGTGCGCTTGGTGCGTGGATCGACCTCCACGAACTCCGCGTCGACTCCCGACTCGTAGAGCGCGATGCGCGTCGCCATGGAACAGGCCAGGGGTGAGAAATAGAGCTTCATCGGTCTTCCTCCAGTTCGAGATGAGGCGCCTTCGACGAGTCGCCGCTCGCGCAATCTGGGGAAGCGCCTTCCGTGCGTCCAACGCATAGTTTTGTTAGATTCTATGCGTGAAGCGCATACCTAGGACCGACCAGCGCCCCCCTAGACCCCGCCTCGAGGTGCGGGATCTGGATCTGGTCCTCGCGCTGGCCGCCACCGGGAGCACCGTGGCCGCCGCAGAACGCCTGCACATCACCCAGTCGGCGGTGAGCCGTGCCTTGATCCTCGCGGAAGAACGCATCGGCACCCAGCTCTTCGAGCGCAAGCGCCGTGGCCTGCAGCCAACCGCCGCCGGCAAGCGCCTGCTGGAAGGCGCGCGAGGCATACTGGACGCCTGGCTCGAGCTCGAGCGCAACGTCACGCGGCCAGCGCCTCCACCGCAACGCATCAGGCTGGTCTGCCAGTGCTACACCGCGTATCGCTGGCTCCCCACCACCCTCGCGCGGCTCCCCGCGTCCCTCGCCCACCTCGAGGTCCAGCTCGCCGTGGAGCACACTCACACCCCGATCGCAGCGCTCCAGAGCGGCGAGGTGGACATCGCGCTGCTGGCCTCGTCGAGCGCCCCTGCCCCGCTGCGGGAGCTGCCGCTGTTCCAGGACGAGATCGTGTTCCTGGTGGCGAACGATCATGAGCTGGCCGTCAGGAAGACGCTGACTGCAGGAGATCTCGCGAAGCACACGCTCATCACCTCCACGCAGACCCCAGAGACCGAGGCGCGCTGGTTCATGCGCAACGTGTTCGGGGCGCGGCCCCCCAAGCTGAAACAGCTGCGCTTTCCGCTGACCGAGGCCATCATCGACGCCACACGAGCGCGCCTCGGTGTGGCCGCTCTGTCCGAGTGGATCGTCGACCCTTACCTGGACTACGGACTTCACGTCCTGCGCTTGCGTGGCAAACCGCTGCGGCGCTCCTGGACCATGGCTTTCCCCGTGGAATATGCAGAGACCGCAAAGGAACTCGCTGCCGCATTGCCGGTGGCTCCGAGGGCCTTGCCAGACCCCAGAAGCTCCAGAACGGCCTAGAAACGCTGCTCACCGGCTGCGTAGCTCGACTCCGAAGTGCGAACGGCAAAAGCTGCGCTCCTCACCCCCGATCTCGCGAGGCTTGCGCAGGCGCTCGATGGCGGCGTTGGTGCGAGCGACGCAATGTGCAGGATTGGTGCGCGAAAGCAACGTCGCCGAAACAGTCACCGTGTCCGAATCACGGTGTCGATGTCGTGAGCCCTTGCCCACGTCACTCAACGTCTTACCCTCGCAACCTTCGTGGGCATGAAAGCCGCAAGGGGGCGGCGGAACCCACCCACCAGCTGAGCCGGTTTCAGGACCGGCCACCTTCAGTCTGTCGAGTCCGCCATGCACAACCTCGAGCGACCCGCTGCGGCTCCGTCCGCCAAACTCGACACGAGCCCCGAGGCCGTGCTGGCTCAGGAATGGCTGGAGACCAACGGCCTCGGCGGTTTCGCTTCATCGAGCGTCGCGGTCGCGCACACGCGCAAGTACCACGGCCTGTTGATCAGCCGCACTCCCGAGCCTCACGTGCTGCTCTCCAAGCTGGACGCCACATTGATCTCCGCAGGGCAACGTCTCGAGCTCGGAACGAACCTGTTCCCTGGCGCGATCCACCCCCAGGGCTTTCGCCGACTGGCGGCCTTCTCGCGCTCCCCTCATCCACGCTGGCGCTACTCCCTGGATCGCGGAACACTCGAGACCTCGCTGCTCATGCCGCGCGGGCAGGACGCAGTGCTGCTGCGCTACACCCTCAGCGCAGACGCCGAACCGTGCGAGCTGGAGCTCACCCCCTTGCTCGCGTTTCGCGGGTTGCACCGTCTGACTCACGAGAACTTTGCTCTGCGGGCCAGGGTGTTCCCGGAGGGGCTGCGCCACAAGATCAGTCCGTACCCCGGCATGCCCGACCTGTTCTTCGAGCACGAAGCCGGCGTTCACCTGGAGTTCTTCCCTGGCCCTCACTGGTACTACCGCTTCGAGTACCCCCGCGAACAGCAACGGGGCTTCGATTTCCGGGAAGATTTGTTCTGCCCTGGACTGTTCGAGGTCGCGATGCGACCTGGCTCCAGCTTCACCCTACGCGTGGGGACGTGTGCCGGCGAGCAGACGCCCAGCGAAACCTGGCAAGCAGAGCTTGAACGGCGTGAGGCGCGAGACGCGAAATTCGCAGGTCTGCCAGGTCCGGTGGCGGAACTCTCTGCGCGTGCCGAGGACTTCCTCGTCGAGACGCCGTCGGGTCTCGCCATCCAGGCGGGGTACCCGTGGTTCGAGTGCTGGGGGCGAGACGCCATGATCGCCGTGCCGGGATTGTGCTTCGGCACAGGTCGTCTCGCCGAGGGCACGCGCATCCTGCGTACGTTCGCGGGTCAGGCGCGCTCCGGCTTGATCCCCAACTTCCTGAACGCGAGTGGGGATCACGCATACAACTCGGTGGATGCCTCGCTCTGGTTCGGCTGGGCGGTGGGGGAGCTCCGTCAGCTGGCACACGCCGAGGCGCGCGCGTTCCTGCCAGCGCTGGCAGACATCGTCGACGCCGTGATGCGACGTGCGACCCCTGGACTGTGGCTCCAGGAGTCCGGCCTGGTGTGGTCGGACGCTCAGCTGACCTGGATGGACGCGAAGGTGCACGGCGTGCCGGTGACCCCGCGTCGGGGCCTGGCGGTGGAGATCAACGCGCTGTGGATCCACCTGCTGGACCTGGTACTGGAGCTGAGCGACGAACCGAGTTCTCGTCTCGCCGACGTCGCCGCGCTCCGGGATCGCGCCAAGCAGAACTTCGCCCGAACGTTCTGGCTGCCTGAAGAGCGCTACCTGGCAGACGTGGTCGAGCTCCACGACGCGGGTAGCACCGCGCACAGCGAGCTTCGCCCGAACCAGCTCATCGCGGTGTCACTGGGCGTCCCCGGGTTGCTGTCAGAGGACCAGGCCCGCTCGATCGTGCGTGCAGTGAGCGAAGCGCTGGTGACGCCCTACGGGTTGCGCACCCTGAGCCCCACGAGTCCCGGCTACCACGCCCACTACGCTGGCTCCCCGGAGGAGCGAGACGGCGCCTACCATCAGGGGACCGTCTGGCCCTGGCTGATCGGCCACTACGTGAGCGCGTCTTTGCGCACCGCCGAGGACTCCGCAGCAACCGCCGCGCGCCTCAGCCAGACGTTTGCACCGCTCTTCGAGCGCCACCTCGGGGAATACGGCCTCGGCAGCATCGCCGAGGTCTTCGACGCCGAGCAGCCGTTCGCTCCCGGCGGCTGCATTGCCCAGGCGTGGAGCGTCGGCGAACTGCTGCGGGCGAACGCTTCGCTCCAGCGCAGCCTGCACCCTCACCCCCAACCCCAGATCCAATCCCAACGCACCGAACGCGGAGCGACAGCCGAGGCTGGTTGAGACCCCAAGATGAAGATCCTGATGTTTGGCTGGGAGTTCCCGCCATTGATCAGTGGAGGCCTGGGTACGGCCTGCCACGGACTGACCCTGGGTCTGAGTCAACAGGGAGTCGAGATCGCGTTCGTTCTGCCGCGCATCGACGACCCGAGCGAGGGCCAGCACGTGGCGCTGATCGGCGCCAATCAGGTCCCGGTTCCCAAGGAACCGGACATCGCCACCCATAGCCTGTTCAAGACCATCGAGATCCCGTCTCCTCTGCGTCCCTACGAGACGCCGGAGAGCTATCGCGCAGCGTGGGAAGAGCGCGTTTCCGTGATGATACAGCCCACAGACGCAGAGCCACGCGGCCTGCTCGAGATGGGCGGTGACTACTCGAGCGATCTGTTCGGCGAGGTGCATCGCTACGCGATCATCGGCGGCCGTCTCGGGCGCCTGGAGCCTCACGACATCGTCCACGCCCACGACTGGATGACTTTTCCTGCTGGAATCGCTGCAGCGGACGTCAGCGGCAAGCCCCTGGTGGTGCACGTGCACGCCACCGAGTTCGATCGCAGCGGGGAGCACGTCAACCAGGGGATCTACGACATCGAGCGCATGGGAGTACACCGCGCGGACCGCGTGATCGCGGTGAGTGGACGCACCCGGCAGACCCTGATCGATCGCTATGGCGTCGACCCGGACAAGGTGCGCGTCGTGCACAACGCCGTCTCCAAGGACAAGCGCGTCGACCGCAGCCAGATCGAGCGACCACTCAAGGAGAAGGTCGTGCTCTTCCTGGGTCGCGTGACGATGCAGAAGGGCCCTGACTACTTCGTCGAGGCCGCGGCGAAGGTGCTCGAGCGCGTGCGAAACGTGCGCTTCGTCATGGCGGGCAGCGGCGACATGCTGCCGCGCATGATCGAGCGCGCGGCTCAGCTGCGCATCACCAACCACTTTCACTTCACTGGCTTCCTCAAGGGCGAGGAGGTCGATCGCATGTTCGCTCAGAGCGATCTCTACGTGTTTCCGTCGGTGTCGGAGCCCTTCGGCATCACGCCGTTCGAAGCCATCAAGCACGACGTCCCGGTGATCCTCAGCAAGCAGACCGGCGTCGCAGAGACGCTGCCCAACTCGGTGCAGGTCGACTTCTGGGACATCGACTGCTTGGTCGACGCCATCGTCGAGTTGCTCACGAAACAAGACAAGGCTCAGGAGCTGGTGGAGCAGCACCGGCGCGATCTCGAGGCCGTTGATTGGTCCCGCGCGGCAGCGCGCGTGGTCGAAGTCTATGGGGAGGTAATCAAGTCATGATCTCGGTTTGCTTTTATTTCCAGGTTCATCAGCCGTTCCGGCTGCGTCCCGACTACCGCTACTTCAACATCGGTCGCGACCACGACTACGAGGACGACCGCGCCAACTGCCACATCATGCGCAAGGTCGCTGACAAGTGCTACTTGCCGACGAACCGCCTGATGCTCGATCTGATCCGCAAGACCGACGGGCGCTTCCGCATCAGCTACTCGATCACGGGCACTGCCATCGAGCAGTTCAGGATGTATTGCCCCGAGGTACTAGACAGCTTCCGCGCGCTGGTGGACACCGGCTGCGTCGAGCTGATCGGCGAGACCTACTACCACTCCCTGGCGTTCCTGTTCTCGCGCCCCGAGTTCGCCGAGCAGGTGTCCCTCCACCAGCGCACCATCGAGCAGGAGTTCGGCGTTCGCCCCACCACCTTCCGCAACACCGAGCTGATCTACAACAACGAGCTGGCTCACGAGGTGGAGCGACTCGGCTTCGATGCGGTGATCGCCGAGGGCACCGAGCGCTCGCTGCAGTGGCGCAGCCCGAACTTCGTGTATCAGCCGGCGCCCTGTCGCAAGACCAAGCTCCTGCTCAAGAACTACCGCCTGTCCGACGACCTGGCGTTCCGCTTCTCCGACCGCAACTGGGCGGGCTGGCCGCTCACCGCCGACAAGTTCGCATCCTGGCTGCATCAGATCGCTGGTGGCGGCGAGACCGTGAACCTGTTCATGGACTACGAGACCTTCGGCGAGCACCAGTGGGAGGAGACCGGAATCTTCGAGTGCATGCGGCACCTGCCCGAGGCCGTGCTGGCGCATCCCGACTTCCGCTTCCATACCCCCGCGGAAGTGGCGCGGAACCACCCTCCGGTCGCGAAGCTCGACGTGCCCTTCATCACGTCCTGGGCAGACGCCGAGCGCGACGTCACCGCCTGGCTCGGCAACCCCATGCAGGACGCCTCCGCGGAGGCGATCTACGCCCTGGAACAAGCCGTGAAGCGCAGCGGCGACGTGCAGCTGATCGGCACCTGGCGGCGGCTGCTCACCAGCGACCATTTCTACTACATGTGCACGAAGTTCTTCAGCGACGGCGACGTGCACAAGTACTTCAACCCGTACAAGACGCCCTACGACGCGTTCGTGATCTACAACAACGTGCTCGCCGACCTGCGGGACCAGCTGGAGCGCAAGGGACTGCTCGAGCTCACCGCAGACGACCACCGCAAGATCGCCGTCTGAGCGCTCTGCTTCAGCGCGCGTGCTTCTGCTTCAGTGCGCGTGCTGCGAGCGCCTCTGCTCAGGGCGTCAGCCGCAGCGGTAGATGCGCACCCCGGCGGGCTCCAGGCGGAGCTCGTCGGGCGTCGAAGGCAGGTCCGGATGTCCGCCAAAGAGCGAGCGCAGCGGCCTGCCCCGCCAGCTCTCCGGGAAGCGCATCGAGTGCTCGCGCCCCACGTCGAAGTTCGCGACGACCAGGTACTCGTTCTTCTGGGTCTGGGGGTGAGAGCGACAACCGGCGACAATCGCCGGATGATCGCCGTCGATGAAGTGCAAGTTTTTTGCCGCTCGGAAAATCGAGTCGGATGCCTGGAGGTGGTTGATCTCCCGCAGCACGCCGGCGAATCGCCCCACGCCCAGGTCCTGGAAGCCGTTGGGCGGCCCCACGAAGGCCACGCGTTCATCGGTCCCATGCTCCACTCCCTGCACGATCCCGGTGGCTCCGAGCCCCAGCAACGCGACCACCGCGTAGCGCGCTGTCGTGGCCTCGGCCGATCCGTACTCCTCGGCAATCGAACCGCTGTCCTGAGACAGCACCGGGAGGTAGTGGTGCAGGCGCGGCTCGGCTCGATGCAGATAGAGCAAGTAGCGCCGCGTGTCCGCGGCGTAGGGCGACTCCCAGGCGGTCCCGAGCAGGAGCTGAACGCCTCCATGCCACAGGATGCGCTCCGCGGCCTGCTCGGTATCGAAGAGCTCCGCCAGCACAGCCACGTGAGGGTAGCGCGCGTTGAGCACGTTCAGCATCTGCTCCATGAACCCGCGATGGGTGCTGTGCGCGTTGTCCAGGCGCACCACACCTCCAGTTTCCGCGGAGAAACGCGCCCAGAAGAGCGCGTAGCGTGTCAGCTCGTCCCACAGCGCCTGGCGCACCTTGGGCTCCGGATGCCCCATGTTCAGCAGCACCACGTCGTCCCACTTCACCCACTTGCTGCCCGCCCAGAAGCCCGCGCGCTTCAGACCGTCGACTTCGCTGCCATCGGGCACGATCCACTCCGGGTGCGCCTGTGCGATCTGACCGCCGCGGGCCACGTGGTTGACCACCAGGTCCATGCAGAGGCCGATCCCCAGACGCTTGGCTTCCGCGGTGAAGGCCTCGAACTGCTCGATGGACGAGCGCACGGAGGCCGGGTCCGCATAGGCCTGGGTGACGCGAAACCAGTCGGAGATCGCGTAGGGGCTGTGCGAGCTACCCATCATCGTGATGGGAAGCAGGTGAACCGCGTTGAAGCCCATGTCAGCGACGCGCTGTAGCTCTCGCTGCCAGTTGGGGAAGCGCCCACTGACGCGCGGGATCATGGTGTACATGCGCAGGTCGTTGACCAGGCGCGGCTCCACCTTCAGCTTGCCGTGCGGACGCGCCTCACGCTCGAAGCGCTCGCCGCCGTCCCACGAAGCGTGCAGCTGGAAGTGAAAGACCCCGAGCTGGTTCAGCTCGAACTCCACCCGGAAGCGGTCTCCGGCGACCTTGTGCAGCGGCAAGTCGATGAACGTCCCCACCGGCCCCGGCAGGTCGGTGCGCGCGATGACGTGGGAGGGCTGGAGCGGCACCTCCGCCTCGATCGCGAAACGCGATCCGAGCTCGGCCCTCAGATGCTCGCCCTGAGCGCAGGCTCCTACTCGCTGCGGTCGCGGGGCGACGTCCTCATCACTCACCGGAACTACTCGCTGCCTCCCAGGCGATCAGGCCGGGGACGAACGCCTGCGCGAGATCGGGATGATCGGGGAGCACTCGCAGCGCGAAGCCATGCACGCCAGTCTGCTCCACGCTGAGCTCGCAGCCATAGCGATAACGACCGCCACTCAGCTCCTGCTCGAGGGTGAGATCCGTCGACGCGATCTGAGTGATTTCTCCGCGAGGATCCAGAGGACCGAAGCAGGCCTGGACCTTCACCATGCGAGGCGTTATCGCTGGCGGTAACACCACCTGCGCCACGACCTTCAGCGGGCGCTGTACGTTCACGGGGCTCTGTGTCTCGGCGTGGGCATCTTCCACTCGCACCTGGCCCCAGTTCGCTCGCAGCGTATCGAGGTACTGGCAGAGCGCGCGCCCAGCCTTGAAGCCATCGGAGGCGAGGCGCTGAGAGTGCAGATGCGCCGGCACGTAGTACTGATCTGCGTAGTCCTGGATCATGCGGTGTGAGTTGAAGCGCGGCGCGAGCTCCCGGATGCTGCGCTTCATCATCGCCACCCACTCGTTGGGGACGTCGTTCTCACGCTGATAGAAGCAGGGCACGACCTGGTGCTCGAGCAAGTCATACAGCCGCTCGCTCTCGATGCGATCCTGGTAGTCGCGATCGCTGTACTCCTCGCCGTTACCAATGGTCCAGCCAACGTTCGCGGAGGGGCGCTCGTCCCACCAGCCGTCCGAGATGGAGCAGTTCAAGACGCCATTGATGGCCGCCTTCATGCCGCTGGTTCCGGAGGCTTCCATCGGGCGGCGCGGCGTGTTGAGCCACAGGTCGACGCCCTGCACCAAATGGCGCGCGACCTCCATGTCATAATTTTCCGCAAAGAATATGCGTCGTTCGAGGCCGTTCTCCCGGGCGAAGCGGATGATCTTCTGGATCAGCTCCTTCCCGGCGAGATCCGCCGGATGAGCCTTGCCCGCAAACACGATCTGTACGGGGCGCTCCGGGTCACTGAGCAGTCGGCGTAGGCGCTCGGTGTTGGAGAACACCAGGTCCGCGCGCTTGTAGGTGGCGAAGCGCCGCGCGAAGCCGATGGTCAGCGCGTGAGGCTCGAAGACCTCCTCCGCCGGAGCGCTGGTGAGCGCCTCACCGTTGCGCTTCACGCGCTCTTCGTAGAGCCCTCTCAGGTAGCGGACCAGACGGTGCCGCCCCGAGTCGTGAACCCGCCACAGCTCCTCCTCGGGGATCTGCTCCACGCCGGTCCAGACCTCGTGTTCCTCGGGGTGTGACCGCCAGCGCGGCGGCAAGTACCGATCGAGCAACTCCGCGAGCTCGACACCAATCCAGCTCATCACGTGGACGCCGTTCGTGACGTGCCCGATGGGCACGTCCTGTACCGGAGTGTGAGGCCAGAGCTCCGACCACATGGCCCGGCTCACACGCCCGTGCAGCCGAGCCACACCGTTCGCCCGCTGGCTAGTCTTCAGCGCCAGCACCGCCATCGAGAACTCCTCGTAGGGATCGTCGGGGTTGGCTCGGCCAAGGCGCAGCAGCTCCTCCACGTCGACTCTCAAGCCCGGAGCGAGCGGCGACAGATACTGCCGAACGAGATCCATCGGGAAACGATCGATGCCCGCCGGAACCGGCGTGTGCGTCGTGAACAGGTTGCCAGCGGCGTTCACGCACAGCGCCTCGTGCAGGCTGAGGTCATGCGCCTCGATGGTCATGCGGATCTGCTCCAGGGCCTGGAACGCCGCGTGTCCCTCGTTCATGTGACGCACCGTCGGCTCGATGCCCAGGCGCGCCAGCGCGCGGCGTCCGCCGACGCCCAGCACCAGCTCTTGCTTGATCCGCGTGACCTG
>JAGQIY010001203.1 GCA_020430865.1 Myxococcales bacterium | reverse complement strand
GTACCCAGACCTGCTCCCCCAGCCGGCGGATGATCCTCGGACGAAAATTTCCGCGAGGAATGATTCGCCGGAGCGCGTCCACGAGCGCCAGCTGGAGCTGGTGCGCGAGATCAGCGCGGCGCCCTTCATGGGCACCAGTCGCTGGAGCGGCACCGGGCCGGTCGGGGTCCTGCGCGGGTTGCACCGCTTCGTGAAGCGCCACGGCTATCGCTATGCGCGCCTCGAGTACCAGGGCTGGCGCGGTCACCAGAAGGCATTCAGCACGGGCGTCCGCAAGCCGCAGCTGCCGTGGATCGCGGATGCGCTCAGGCAGGGCGGCGTCGCCTTCATCCACGTCGGCTGGTACAAGCCCGTGCCCCGCTCGAAGGTGCTGCAACGCACCGGCGGCCACTGGCTGACCGTGATCGGCGCGGGCGTCGACGCTCACTTCCGCGCAGCTCCAAACACCCTGGTGCTGCACGACCCTGCGCCCTACGCAGGCGATCAGCCCGAGCGTGTGTTCGCCACCGCTCGAGAGCTGACGGAAGGCTGGCTCTTGGCTCGAGGTAGCCGCCAGGCCTTCTCCGCCAAGGGCTATTATTCCTTGGAGGGCGGCATGCACATCAAGAACGAGGGTGATCTCGCGATCCTGGACGGCGTCGTGGTGATGGTCATGGACCCGGCTACCGCCGAGGGACAAGACGACCCGCGCAGCTTCGCCCGTCTGGGGCCTCAGCAGCCCTGACCGGAGTGATCTGAGCAGCCGTGATCGGCGGCGCCCTGGTCGCGCAGCGCTGCGCGTGGGGCGCCCCGTGAGTGCGGGTGTCTGCCGAAGCTCGCGTTTACTCGCGCCGCGCGGCAACCAGCGCGCTTCCGCGTAGACTCGCGGAATGCTGACGTCGTTCAGGGGCACGCTCTGGTTCTTGGGTTGTGCGACGCTGTGCGTCGCCTGTGGACAGGTCTCGGAGATCGGAGATGGCTCCAGCGGCGGAACGGGCGGGTTCATCGGCTCGCAGGGCGGCAGCGGACAGGGCGGCTCGGCGCAGGGCGGCAGCGGACAGGGCGGCAGCGGACAGGGCGGCTTGGCGCAGGGCGGCAGCGGACAGGGCGGCTCGGCGCAAGGCGGTACGAGCTTCGGAGGAGCCGGCAACGCGGGAGCGGGAGGCTTCTCCGACGGCGGCACGAGCTGGGGCGGAGTCGGCGGAGTCGGCGGTTCGATCACGGTGCTCGGAGAGGGCTTCGTCGGTCGCGATTTCAAGCTGGGCGATCTCACGCCGAGCGGCGTCCCGAGCTCGTCCGCATGGCAGCGCTATGGCCTGGACCTCGACGGGCTGGCGTCGACGAAGGACTCGACGGACCACTGCCAGCCCCAGCCTGGCTCGAATCCCTCCGCCGTGAAGGCCGACGGCCCCGATGGCCTCGACAATAGCTTTGGCAAGAACGTCTTGCCGATACTGCTCGGCGTCGCGCCAACCCTCAGCGACGACATGCAGCAACGGGTCGACCAGGGCAAGTCGGTCGCCTTCATCACCGGTCACAACATCGCCGTCTCGGATCTGGTCGGCAGCATCGGCCGGGCGCACGCCAGCGGCAACAGCTACAACCTGCAGGAGCCATGGCGGGTGTTCGAGAACGGCTACCCCAACGGGACCCCGCGCTGCTCACTCGTCGGTGGCACGTTCCAGGGCCAGCTGGAGCTCGCGGGCAGCGGCTTCTGGGAGCTGCACCTTCCGATCGCGGACAACGCGCTGGTGGTCCGTGTCAGGCAGACGCAGGTTCGCGCCGACGTCGACCCGGTGAGCGGAGAGCCGTCGAACGTCATCCTCGCGGGCGTTATCCGCACGGAAGAGTTCGTGGAGGCGTTCAGACAGGTCGCAGGTGCTCTGGACACGTCGCTGTGCGCGGGTGCGACCTTCGACTCGATCGCCGCCCAGCTACGCGCAGCGTCGGACATCCGCGATGACGCGCGGAACGGCGATCCGCAGCAGCTGTGCAACGGCATCTCGATTGGCATCGGAGTCGAACTCGATCGCATGGCCTTCCTGGGCTACGACAGCGGAGACACCCCGGCGACGACCTGCTTCTGATTCCGCGCGCCCGCCAGCAGTGGGCGCGATCTTCGAGTCGCGAATGGCGCTGATCAGAGCGGGATGTTCCCGTGCTTCTTCGGCGGGTTCTTCTCGCGCTTGGTGTTGAGCATCTCCAGCGCGGTGCAGAGCCGCTTGCGCACCTGCCGCGGGTAGATCACCTCGTCGACGAAGCCGAGCTCGGCCGCCTTGTAGGGGTTCGCGAACTTGTCCTTGTACTCCTGTACGAACTCCGCGCGCGCCGCCTCCGGGTCCGCCGCCTTCTCGATTTCCTTACGGTAAACGATATTGACGGCTCCATCGGACCCCATGACCGCGATCTCTGCGGTGGGGAACGCCAGGTTCACGTCTCCGCGGATCTGCTTGCTGCTCATGACGTCGTACGCACCGCCGTAGGCCTTGCGGGTGCTCACGGTGCGCTT
>JAGQIY010001202.1 GCA_020430865.1 Myxococcales bacterium | reverse complement strand
GAGGACAGGTCCGCGTCAAGGAAGAGGACTTGGAGGCCTACCTTGAGGCGCAGCGGGTGCAGGCTGTTGGCCGGGCGCACTCGAACCCAAAGGAGACGGGCGAATGAGCCACGTAGAAGCACTTGACTTCTCGATCGTCGCGGTCGACAAGTTCATCCAGGCAACCCGCGATTCCGGCTACAAGGGCACCTCCAGCGCGGTCGCCGAGTTGGTTGACAACTCGCTGCAGGCTGGAGCATCGGTCATCAAAGTATCGATCACCGCTTCCGATAATGACGAAGAGCACCCTATCATCCTCTCGGTGATTGACAACGGGTGTGGCATGGATCAGACCACGCTGCGGACCGCCCTCCGCTTCGGTGGGAGCACCCGCTTCAACAGCAGAGAGGGACTGGGGCGGTACGGCATGGGGCTGCCCAACAGCTCCCTGAGTCAGGCCCAGCGGGTGACCGTGCACACCTGGAGGTCGCGCGGAGGTCCAATCCTCTGCTCCTACCTAGACATCGACGAGATCGCGGCCGGAGACCTCACGGCGGTGCCGTCTCCGACCAGCGTGAACAAGCCGGCCTTCGTCAACGGCTACGACTCTGGCACCGCGGTGACGTGGTCGCGATGCGACCGCTTGGACAACCGCCGCATCTCCACCCTCGTCCGGAAGCTGTTGCTGTCACTAGGGCGGCGGTTCCGCCACTTCCTGTGGGGAGGCGTCACCATCACCGTTAACGGTGACAAGGTACTGCCGATCGATCCGCTCTTCCTCCACCCTCAGGCGCTCTTCAACGGCGCCACGGAGCACACCTCGTTCGAGCGAGAGATCGCGGTGAACCCTGGCGATCCGTTCGCGACGGGGCTCGTCCGCGTGACGTTCTCCGAGCTCCCGGTCACGGAGTGGTCGAAGCTCAGCAACCACGAGAAGCGCGAGCGAGGCATCGCAAAGGGCGCGGGGGTTTCGATTGTCCGCGGCGGTCGCGAGGTCGACTACGGCTGGTTCTTCCTCGGTGGCAAGCGCCGGGAGAACTACGACGACTGGTGGCGCTGCGAGATCCAGTTCGACCCCGTGCTCGACGAGGCGTTCGGGATCACCCACACGAAGCAGCAGATCCGCCCGCGGCCGCACCTCGTCGAGGCGCTCTCGGGTGACATGGAGAGCACCGCGCGCGCCCTCAACAGCCGGGCCCGGAAGGCGCACCTCAGCGTCAAGATCGCAGAGCGCTTCTCGTCCTCGGAGGACCGCGCGAACGAGAAGGACGACCTGCTCACGCCGCTCCCACCGAAGCCTCGACCCCGCGACAAGCCGGTGCTCGAGTCGCTGAAGAAGGAGCTCAGTCGGCCGCCTCACACTGAGCGAGAGCACGACGAGGGCGTCGAGTATCGGATCGTGCCCAAGGCGCTGAGCGACACGTGCTTCTTCAACTACGCCCGCGCCGAGGGGAAGCTCGTGCTCGTCCTCAACCCCGACCATCCCTTCTACAAGCTCGTCTACAAGCCGCTCCTCGAGTCCGAGGACCAGCGCGACGTCGCCTTGCGCACGAGCATCGATCTGGTCCTCCTCGCCGCGGCGCGCGCCGAGGCGCTGCTCGAGGGGAAGGACGCGCTGAAGGTCGCGGAGCAGCTCCGGGCCGACTGGAGCGACACGCTCGCAACCTTCTTGAACGGGTGATCGATGAGTCGGCAGGCACACAACAGCTGGGTGCTGCTCTCCCCTCCGTTCGCGGAGCGGAGCGTCGCTCGTCGTGTCTTTCGGGAGCACGCCCAGCGGCTGGCGCAGCTGATCGAGCAAGACGCTGACGACGCGGCGATGGACGCCGCGTTGGAAGCTGCGCGTGGCGACGTGCCGAAGGAGGAGCGGTCCACGAAGCTGACGGCGGCGCTGTCGGTGCTCACCGACCTCGCGCGCCAGCGGTGGCTCGTGCGCGTGACTGACGCGGGCGAGGTGGAGGTCCAGCGCCCGGCGGGCGAGCGCCTCGATCCTCGCCGCGAGAAGGCACGGATCCGCAGCCAGGAGCTCGTGAAACGGAACGAGCAGCTCCGCGAGCCGGCGACGCGCAAGTTCATCGAGAGCGTTGTCAGCCGGAGGGGCCGCCAGCTCTCCATCTATAGCCTGCTCCGGGACGGCCGTGAGCTCGCCGCGTCGCTGCGGGACATTCGCGCCTTGGCGCCTGAAGACCGCCCCGCCGCGCTCCGGGCCGTGATCGATCCGTACCTGCAGTTCGTCGAGGGAGACGAGCGGTGTGAGCACACGCGCCTCCGACTGCAGGACATCTGGCGCTACTTCCGGCACACGTGGACGAACCAGTACGTGAGCACGCCGGGCCGCACGATGGCCTTCCTCGTGCGAGATCGGTCGCAGCCGAACCACCCGGTCATCGGGATCGGGGCGCTCGGGAGCCCGATCGTACAGATCAAGGAGCGGGACGCCTGGCTCGGCTGGCACCCCGAGGCCTTCCTGGAGTTCGTGACCGACACCCCATCGGCCGAGCTGGGGGTGTGGCTGAACAAGACGATCGACACCGCCATCGGCGAGCTCTACCTCGCGGACCTCTACGAGGAGGAGCTGCTGACCGCGCGAGACCTACACGCGCCGACCGGAGAGATCATCGACCGCCTCATCGCCTACGGTGAGGACCAACGAGAGAAGCACCACCGCTTCGTCAACTCAGCCGAGATGAAGCGGGATCTGAGGCGCGAACGAAGCGGTGACAGCGCAGAGCACTGGAGGGCCCGCGCCGAGTCGCACCTCTACAAGAGCAAGCGCGCGCTCACGCTCGCCGACATGCTGCGCTCGAGGATGGTGCTCCAGCGGCACCTCAGCGGCCCGCCCACCGTCGAGGCTGTCCGGCGGCTCCTCGCCAGCTCTGACGGCGTCCGCATGGTCAAGAAGGTGCTGCGAAAGGCGAAGGCTGACCGCGTCGGCATCGCGATGGCGGACATCACCGTGTGTGGCGCGGTAGCGCCCTACAGCCCGCTCCTCGGCGGAAAGCTGGTGTCGATGCTCGCGGCGAGCCCCGAGGTCGTCGACGCCTACCAGCGGAAGTACCTGGAGCAAGAGAGCGAGATCGCGTCCGCCATGGCAGGCCGCCCGCTCGTTCGCCCCTCTGAGCTCGTGTTCCTCGGCACCACCTCGCTCTATGGGATCGGGTCAAGCCAGTACAACAGGCTCCGCATGCCGGCGGAGCGGATCGGAGGACGCCCCGCTGAGCGCCTCGAGTACGTCGAGATCGGGCGATCGGAGGCCTACGGCACGTCGCACTTCAGCACGAGCACGGTCGACGCCCTGGTGAAGCTGGTCCAGCAGTCGAGCAACGGGCAGCGCGTCAACAGCATCTTCGGCGAGGGCGTGAGCCCGAAGCTCCGGAAGCTCCGCGACGGGCTCGATCAGCTCAACTTTCCGACCGATGCGCTCCTTCAGCATGGCCGGGCGCGGATCGTCTACGGGGTCCCGCTCGCGCGCAACCTCCGCGAGTACCTGCTCGGGATGGACGAGGCGCCCGACTACATCTTTTCGCTGAGCGACCCGAGCGCGGGTACGCAGGCCATCTCGGGGTGGTGGATGGAGCGGTGGCTGGCTCGCCGCATCGACTCGGACGACGTCCTCGACGAGGTCGCGCGACACACGGCGGTGCGAGACGGCCGGTATCTCCTGCATGGCGCGTGCGTGCGGCCGCCCGCAGCTGAGGAGGTCCAGCCCACGCTCTTCGATGACCTGGTCTACTGAGCGAGGGGGGGCGCGGTGTCGGACGCAGGCTTGAAACCTACTCGCCGTCAGTACGCGGCCGCCCGCGCCGTCACCGCGTGGTACATGCGCTCTTACTACGGCACCGCAGGAGACGTCGGCGTCGCGGCGATGTTCTGTCGGCCCGACCGGGTCGGGCACTTCGCGGTTGATCCAGGGGCGCTCGCGGCAGGCGCCTCCGACGCGTTGTTCCGGCTCCTGGTCACCATGACCATGTTCCAGCGGCGCTCTGACCTCCAGATAATGCGCGTGCTCCAGGGCATCGCGCAGGTGGACGCCCTCGAGCTGACCGACGCTGCGCGGCTGCTCGAGCTGGCGGACGACGGCTGCGACCTCTCGAGGTCGCTCGACACGCTGCTTGAGCGGTGCGACCTCGGGAAGTGCCCGGAGACCAAGCGAGGCGTCTGTGGTCAGCGCCCCGCCTCACCGTGTCATCTCAAGCGCCACACCGAGCTGCTCAAGCGTTATGGGCACTTCGGGAAGGTGCCGACCTCCGCGGCCTTGATGCTCCGCGCAGAAGGCGTCGAGGATCTCCCCTCGCTCCGCGCGCGCGTCTGGGACGAGACCGCGGACCCGCTCGCGCGTGCCCTCGCGCTCGAGGCTGCGCTCTCGCGCGCGTGGCGGATCAGCGAGAAGATCGCGGCGATGTACCTCTCGGCCATCACGAACCGTGACCTTTCGGGGGAGCTGGCTCCGTGGGCCGAGGGCGTGGACACCGACCACTTCGTCGTGGTCGACAGCAACGTCGACCTCTTCCTCAAGAAGATCGAGTACCGCGGGCCGATGACCTACCGGGCGCGGCGGGCGTTCATCCAGTCGCTCGCCGCCCGGATCCACCTCGACGAGCTGCACCCCACCGTGCGGCGCTACAACCCGCGGCTCGTCCAGCAGGCGCTCTACATGTTCATGAGCGAGAGCAACCGCCGCGCTGACCCGGCGGATTGCTGCCACGACGCGCCCGCCTCCTGCGGCCGATGCCCGAGGGTGCTCGCGTCGCGCTGTAGCTTCAACGCCGCACGCGACCAGGCGGCAGCTGCCACCGCGGAGGCTGCGCCATGATGGACCTGCAGCGACACCTCCGCGAGCGCTTCGGTCAGCTCCGTGACTCCCGGCGGGGCGCCGTGTTCTTTGTAGAGCACGGGCTGGGCGGCGCTGAACTGGACGGTCTGCGCGCCGATGTCCGCGCGAGCCTGCGCATCCACCCGCTGGAGAGCGGCTGGTGGGACCAGCACGACCTCCCGCTGCTCGTGGCAGCGACCGAGGTGGGGTACCGGTACCAGGGCTCGGGGACCGACTTCTGGCCGAGGCTTGAGGAGGAACTGGACTTCGGCCTCCCAGCCGAGAGCCGGCAACGCATCAAGGACCTCTTCGTCCGGGCTGTGGAGCTGTACAGGGGGGCGCGCCCCGCGAACACGGCGTGGGCCCAGGCGTTCCACCTCATCGCGTGGCCGATCACCCACGCCCTGCTGCCGGTGGAGTTCCATCGCCCGCTCGCGGTGACGCTCGCCAACCTCCGCGCGAGCGTCTCGCAAGCGGATGACGACGCGCTCTACCGGGCCGTCCGGGTCGCGGCGCCGTTCCCCACCGCGCGCTTCGCCACCCTGCTTGAGGACGTCGGCGTGGTGGTGTCGCTCGCACGCTGCCTGCTCGGGCAACGCACCGAAGACCTCAGCGCTGAGATCGTCGACCGGCTGTCGTTCGACCTCGAGTCCGACGCCCTTGCTCGTCGCGGGGTCGCGGTCGCGCGGAGCATCCAGCGCGCCTCGGCGTCGCACGGAGGCACGCTCCAGGTCCCTTCTGCCCCCGAGACACGGGGCTCACTCCACCTGCGCCGCACCAACGGCGGTGTCTCGCTCGAGGCGCACTTCCCGCCGCTCGAGCCTGACACGGCGAACCGACTCCGCGGCGCGCTGCGGCGGCGGCGCTTCTCGCCGCGGCTCTGGGGCCTGACCGCGCGTGTGCCCAGCGACCAGCTGCTGTCCGGGCTCCCCTTCGCCCTGAAGCTCACCGAGGTCCCCTCGCCGGACACCCACGTCTTTCCCGACCTCGACCTCGAAGGACTCGATCCACAGGACCTCGCGGTCCTGCACCGGTTCGAGCTCCGCCTGGAGCTGCCGCTCCTGTTCGCTGTCGGTGCGGATGGAGAGGTCGCTCGTCAGGTCCGCGGCAACGACGTCACCGGACACCGCCTGTACTGGCTGCTCGAACGGAATAGTGAAGAGCGGCGCGGCGCGAAGGTCGTCGGCGAGCTGGGGCCTCTCAGGTGCCTTGAGCTTGATCCCAAGAGCGATGGCGGCGCGCGCGCCCTCGCTGATCTCGGCTATCGGGTGCGGTTTGGTGTCTCCGTACGGTTCGCGGGCACCGCTCCGATCAGCAGGGAAGATGCCATCCCTGCCTTCGTCGCTGGCGAGGAGCGGGTGCTCGTCCCCCAGCGGCTCAGCGACGGGGAGTCGCTCTCCGTTAGCCTCGACGGACAGGACGCCGTCGCGAGCGCGGCGGAGGTGGTTCGGGTTGTTGTCGGCGCAGGAGACCAGCGGCTGCAGGTCTTCAACGAGACCGACCGCCGCGAGTACACGTTCCGAGGGGTTAAGTCCGCGCAGCCACCAGCGCCGGCGGTGCAGGTCGCGCTCCGCTCTGAGGAGCGGACGCTCCAAGCTCTTCTCGCGGGTCGGCTGAGCTTCGTGGTCGACGCCTTCGCGCCCATCAGCGGCCTGCAGCTGACCGTGGGTCTCGAGGCGGCCGGGCGGCGGTTCAGCGCCACGGGTCCCCTCGACCCGCTGCCCCAGGCGATCTCATCGGAGCACCCAATCCTCCGGCGGCTCCTCGCCGATGATGTCAGGGACCTCGCGTCCGGCGCAGCGTCGGTGACGCTGCGCGCGCAGGTCGGGCACCTCGCCTCCGTGTCGTGGCAGCTGGAGCGGACGGTGCGGCCGTGCTGGTGGGACGTCCGCGCCACCCCTGCGCTGCTCAGCGAGGCAGGGCCCCTCGGCTTCGGTGTCATCTGCGCAGACGAGCCCGCCAGCGGGCCAACAGCCCGATCCCCCGGCGACGACGCCTTCCTGCTGGCGCCTACAGGGCTCGACCCGATCGAGTTCGGCGCCGCAGCCCCGTTCGCGACCCTCTGCCTCGCGCCTGCCCGAACGCAGCTAGAGCTGCCCTCCGTTCGAAAGCCTCGGCTCGCGCGGCGCCGACGTGGGGTGCGCTCGAGCGTCGGCCTCGAGGACTTGGTGGAGGCCTACCTGCGCTGGTCCCTCGCGGAGACGCGGAGCGCCATCGGCGACCTCCGCCGTGGCCAGGTGAGCGCGCTCCTCGACGCCTGGGTGGCCGAGGTGTGCTGCGGGTCAGAGTGGGCGCAGGCGGAGGCGGCGCTCCCGCATGAGCGCTCGTGGGTGCTCCTCGAGCAGGCTTGCCGCGATCTGGGGCTGGGGCGGGACTCGTACATCGAGCTCACCTCTGCGCAAGAGGCCGAGGTCAGGAGGCTCGCGATCGCCGAGGTCCGGCGGTCAATGCCCGGGCTCTGGGCGCGGGTCGGCCCGCCCTCGGACCTCGGCCCCGAAGACTACGAGGCGCTCGACCGCGCGTTCGCGACCGCGTACGGGCTGCTGGCGACGAGGTGCCGCGCGCGGGGCGAGGAGGATCTCGCAGACGAGCTCGACGAGGCTGATCCCGGCGACGATCCAGAGCTCTGGGATCAGGCGCTGGGGCAGGCCCTCCACGCGATCGAGATGCCCAGCCTGGCCGCCATGCTGCTGCCTTCGGACAGCGCGCCACGCCTGATGGGGCTCGATGTCGGCGGCCTGACGGTGGACGAGATCGTCGACGAGCTGCTGGCGTGGTCCAAGGCGTCGCGCCGCTCGTTCGCCGGACCACCGCCGTCGCGAGAGACGCTGAAGGCCATCTATGCCCTCTGGGTGGAACCTGAGGTCGCGCTCTCGGCCGACTGGCGGGGCGCGCTCGACACGCTGCTCGCCGAGCGCTCCATCGCGAGGGCGGCGCGCTACTTGGCGGTCAAGGCCAGAGACGCGCGGCGAGGTGCAGTATGAGCCGCAACCCCTACGTCGACCTCTGCGTTCACCTGCAGGCGCTCCGCCGCCGCGCGGAGGAGGTCAGGTCGCCCCTCGCCGCCGCCCTTGGGGTCGCCGGGTCGATCTACACGCACCAGGTGGCCAACGTCCTCCGCGTGCTCACCGACGTGCGCGTCCGGCATCTCCTCGCGGACGAGGTGGGCCTGGGGAAGACCGTCCAAGCGCTGATGATCCTCAACGCGCTGCGCCGCCAGCGGCCGGACCTCCGCGCGCTCATCGTCGTCCCAGACCGGCTGGTGCATCAGTGGCGCGATGAGCTGCTGACACGCGCGCACACCGCGCCGTTCGAGACGCGCACCCCAAGCGAAGGGCAGTACGTGCGGCTCGCCTGGGAGGAGCAGCTACGCAAGAAGGGTCCCGACGGAGAGCCGCTGCTCGCGCTCGGAGACATCGATCCTACCCAGTACCAGGTCCTCATCGTTGACGAGCTGCACAGGCTCCGCGCGGACATCCAAGATCGGATCGTCCGCGTCGCCGGGGAGTTCGAGCACGTCCTGATCCTGACGGCGACGCCCTCGTTCCAGCGGCCTGAGCGCCACGCACAGCTCTTCGCGCTGCTGGAGCCAGAGCGCACCGCCCGCGCGCGCTGGGAGGTGACGCAGTCGGACGAGGGGAGCGCGCAAGGGCTGGCGCCGACCGACGACCTGTCGCGCTGGCCGGAGTGGGCCGCGCGCGATCTCGTGGCCACGCTGCTGAAGTGGGACCGAGACGCCGCCGATGCCGCGAGCGCCGAGGACCTCGAGGCGACCGCCATGGCGCGGTGCGCCTATCGCCGCGTCATCCGTACTCGACGCGTCGACTACAGCGGCGTCCTCCCCCGGCGGCGGCACCACCCCATCGTGGTGGAGCCGCTCGGCGCCGAGGCCGATCGGCAGTCGCTGATGTGGCGGTACTTCACGCACCTCGACGACCTCAGCGCCCGCTTCGACCCGATCTTGCTGGCCAAGCGCGTCATCCTCAGCCCCCCGTCGCTCGAGCAGCGCGTCGACTTCTTCCGGCGAAAGGGGCACGAGCGCGCGGGGCTCCTCGAGCAGGTCAAGCCGCTCGTACACAGGAGCAACGGCGACTCCCGTCTCGACGCGCTCGTCGACCTCCTCGCCACCATCTGGGCGCGCTCTCCCAGTGAGCGCGTGCTCGTCGCCGCCCAGGACAACCTCACGGTCGACTACCTGTTCGAGCTGGTCCAGGCGCGACTGCCTGAGGTCGGGCCCCTCGGCGCTCGCGTCCCGCTGGTCGCCGCGCGCGTTCGCCAGGGCATGGCCACCGACGCCGTCGACGACCTCGGTGGGTTCGGCAACGAGACCAGCGAGAACGTCGAGGCGTTCACGCGAGGTGACGCCCAGGTGTTGTTCGCGCCGGAGGCAGCGCAGGTCGGGCTCAACCTCCAGTGCGCTCGCGTGCTCGTCCTGTACAGCGTCCCCTGGCGCCCTGAAGAGGTCGAGCAGTGGATCGGGCGGCTCGATCGGATCGGCAACACCGCTGCGTTCTCTGAGGAAGGTGAGGCGCAGACGATCGACGTCTACACGATCGCGCAGCGCGGCCTCGTGGACGAGAAGGTCGTGACGGTGCTCCGGCGGTTTCACGTGTTCGAGCGCAGCGTGAACCTCGACGGCGATCACCTCGGCGAGGTCGCGCAGCTCATCGAGGACGCTGCGCTGCGGCCTGACGTCGTCAACTGGCGAGACCTGGAGGAGCGGACTGAGGTGATGGCGGCCGAGGATGCCGTCCAGGAGCTGCAGTCAGCGCTGCGGCCACATCTCCCGTGGGACGTCCGCTGGGCGACAGATCAGCGAGCGCTCCTCGACTCCACGCCCCCGGTCGGCCCGATCCTGTGCGAGCTGCAGGAGCACTCTTCGGCGGGGCCGAAGGCGTGGGACCGGTGCGTCGAGCCCATCTTCAAGCTGCTGGCGAAGGCGGGCGACTATCACCTGAGGTGGAACACCGACGCCGAGACCGGCGCCCGCTTCCGGACCCTCTGGTACCGGTTCGGTGAGCGCGGCATGTACGGACACAAGCCCGTGACCGCGAGGGTAGTGTTCAGCTTCGGCGAGGACCCGTCGCACGACAGGAGCCCGAAGCACGCGCACGCCTTCATCACGCGTCGAGGCGACATCGGGAGCCCGCCGCGGCGTGAGGTGGTGATGACGCTCGAGCGTGAGCACGTCCGCCGACCGCTCCGGTTCGCGAGCTTTGGGGACGCGCTCCACGACGAGCTCATCGACAGCTGGGTGCAGTCGACCCCAGAGGCCCAGGCGCTGGACGTGATGTTCTTCGGAGACCACGCCTTGTGGCGCCACGCGGAGCCGGGCTGGTTCATGGTCCGGACGACGCTGTTGGATCCGGCCGAGGCGCTCGCGCCCGCGACGGCGTTGGAGGAGACGATCCACGCGGTCGCAGGCGCTGTCACGCGCTCGCCCGCAGAGCAGCTCATGAACCTGGTCTCCCCCTTCACGAGCGCGGCGACCTGCGCGATGGAGGCTGACGTGCGGTGGCTGCGGGCGCTGCTCCCCGCGACCGCGGAGACCAGTGGGCGCCGGCGCGCGGACCAGGGCTGGCAGGCCGTGCCCGAGGCGGTCACCGCGGCGTTGGCAGACCCCACGGCGCACGGCCGCGAGGGGCTCCCGCGAGCGACGCCCGTCGAGGACCACGCAGCGATCTCCGACGCGGAGCGCGAGCTCGCGCGGCTGCGATCGAGCGCTGCGTCTGGCCGCGAGGTCTGGAGCGCGGCCCTCCCCGCGCTACGTGACGCGCTGAGAGCACGCGCGCGTGTGATCGCGGAGGAGGCCCAGGACGCGGTCGAGCTCGCCAACCAGGCGCTGCAGCGGGCCGAGGCAGCGGTCGTCGACGCGGAGGCGCGCGGTAACCGGGCCCAGATCACCCGCGCGGAGAACCTCAGGGACGCTGCCGTCGATGTCGCGCGCATGACCGGGGTCTATTGGCGCGAGCGGGCGGCGTGGCTCGAGGGCGTCGAGGAGGCCCTCGGTGACATGCGCCCGCGCGAGCTGCTCTGCTGCCTCATCCACGCCCGCCGCGCGCCGACCTGACCACACGGCAGGTAGCGTGAGCGGTCACCTGAGCAGCGCCCAGACGTCAGGCGCGTCCTCGGCTACCTGCCACCGCCACGGCCCCACAGGCAACCCGACGAGGTCCATCGCCGCTCGGAGCTGCGCGGGCAGCGGCCAGGTCACGCGCACCTCACCGCCGGCCCGCTGGACCACCTCGTCGACGCCCAGCGCCCTCGACCTCGCGAGGAGAGCCCACCGCCACTCGTCGTCATCGAAGAGGTCGAGCGCCCTCAGCTCGTCGCCGTCAACGGAGATGAGCGTGGGCAGCCAGCGGTCTTCCCCATGCCCGCGTCGATAGGCGCACCACGCCCCGTCCGGAGCTCGCTCTGCCCAGCGACCCTCGACAGCCGTAGCCGTGTGGCGGCCAAAGAAGCTCCCCGGGAGGCCCACAGCAGCGCGGAGCTCTGCGTCAGGGCCGAGCAGGAGCCCCTCCTCGGCGAGCGCTGTGACGAGCCGCTCCCAGTACCGGGCGAGGCTCCACTGGTCACCGCGCACCGCGTCGCCCTCTCGACGCGCGACGTGCCCAAGGTACCCAACGGGATGGAGCCACTCCTCTAGGAGAACCTGGCGCGCACCAGCGGCCTCGAGACAAGCCGCCTGCTCCTCGGTCTCGATGGCGATCCGGACGACCACGTCGTCTGGTGAGCTCTCCGAGATCTCCGCGAGCCCCGAGCCAGCGGGGATCGTGAGCGGGCCGATCATGGCCGCCCGGCCGGCCCCCATGGCGACCCAGCGAGGCTCCGCCGGGGCGATGAAGAGCTCGTGTCCGACCGCCACCTCCGCCATCTCGCCGAGCGCCAGGAGCCGCTCGAGCACGGCGGGGACAAGCTCGGTCGGGACGTCTCCCGATCTGAGCTCTTCACGCGCATGTCTGAACAGCGCCCGACGGGGGCACAGCCCCCACCTGGCGGACGCATCCCGGAGGAGCTGTGCGATCGCGCGCGCGCTGGGGTTCCCGTCCGCGTCAACGAAGCCGCGGTCGCGGGCCAGCTCTGCCCGGGTGAGCGTCTCCATGGTCATCGCTCCCCCTCCGAAGCAGTCTGGGCCGCGGCGATCACCGCCCGGCACTCCTCGCCATGGACGATCGCGATCAGCAGCACCTTGGCGCGAGTACATGACACGTAGAGGTCCTCGCGCCTGAAGAGGCGGCTGAAGCCGCCGAGGTCGTAGAGGACCACGACCTCGGCCTCGAGGCCTTTGAAAGATCGCGCCGTCGTGACGAGGACTCCGCCGCCCCGGCGCCACTCCTCCGCTGAGGTGACCAGCGGGACGCCGTCGACCTCCGCCATGTCAGCGAGGCTGCCCTTGTCCTTCGCCGCTGGCCCGATGACAGCGATCTGGTTGGGCCCGACATCCTCACGGCCAAGCAGGGAGCGGAGCTCCTGGAGCACGAGCCCCTTCTGGTGTCGATCGGACGCCGCACGGAGGACGCGGAGCGCGCCGCCGACGGGCGCGCGCGGGAAGATGTGCGGGGTGAGCGCGAGCACAGACGCGCTCGCGGCCGCGATCCTTCGAGTGTTCCGGCAGTTGATGGTGAGCTTGAAGCGCGCACCGAACTCGACGTCGGGCCACTGGACCTCGCCGCGGAGGGACTGGTTCGGATCGAGGAACGCGTACAACGGTCCGTCAGGCTTGGACAGCAGCGACTGCGTGAGCGCGTACCACCAGCCGAGGCAGAAGTCCTGCGCCTCGTCCACGACGATGGCGTCGAACGACGGCGCGCGCCCCTCGAGGTCGAGGCTGAGGACCGCCTGCTCCATGAGGTCAGGGACCTCGTCGTTCCAGAACGCCTCGGTCTTTGGACCTCCCGATGTCGGCTCGAAAGCGATCCCCGCGTCCGCGGCCAGGTCGGCGGCGAGCGCGTGGAAGTGCTTGATCACGAGGTGTTCCCGGAGCGCAGCGGTCGCAGGGTCGTCCTCCACCTGGCGCCGGAGCCAGGCGGCCAGCTCCTTGTTGTAGCAGACGAACAGCGTGCGCTTGCCTTGGCGCGCGAACGCCAGCGCGCGGTTCAGGGCGAGGAACGTCTTCCCAGAGCCCGCGACGCCCTCAACCAACACGCGGTCCTGCACGTAGAGGCCCTCGAACACCTGCGCCTGCGTCTCCGTCAGCTCGAGGAGCCGCTCTGCGGCCTTGGAGATGTCAGGTCCCACCGGGCGAAACAGGCGGAACTTCGGCATGAGGCAGTCGTGGAGGAGCGCGCGGTGCTGCTCGACGCTGAGCCGCTTCGCGCCGCTGGTCCACGCCGCGTAGGCGGTCTCGATCGCGTGCGCCATCTCCGCCAGGTGGCGGCGTGAGATGATGATCGCCTTGTCGGCGTGGGGTGGTGGTGCGCCGGCGTAGTCGAGGTGAGGGAACACGACCGCGTAGCCATGCGCGAGGTCGTCTCGCCGGATCTTGCCCCCCGAACGCTCGCGGACGATGTCCAAGAGCGCGTGCATGTTCCGCTGCGCCTGCCTGAACGGGTCTTTGAACTCTCGCGGGCCTGCCGCGCTGTCCCGAAACCACCGGGCGCCGTCATGGCGCACGTCCCCGCCCTTCACCTCGAGCACGAGGACTCCACGCTCCGGGTGAATGACCACGAAGTCGGCCTCGCCCTCGGCGAGCGCCTCGTCGCGCCACGGGCGGAGCCACGGGTAGGAGTGAAGGACGACGTAGTCTGGGCCCAGCTGGTCGCGCAGGGCCACGTAGACTGGCTCCTCCGACGTGTGTTCGAGCTGGGCCGGGTCGACGTCCGGAAGCATCCTCGCCATCAGGCACCTCCGAGGCGCTGGAGCTGACCCCCAACGAACACGCCGAACGCGCGCCCGACCACGACGACGTCTTCCGCCCGCGGCGCCTCCGAGCGCGGCGCGACGTGGGAGAGGTAGAGGATGTGGACCTTGTCTCCCCGGAGCGAAGGCAACCCAAAGGTCCACCCCGCGTTGGTCGCGTTGAACGCGACAGACTTGCTCACGATGAGCCGCGGGATCCGATCCTTCCCGACCGCGAAGTCGGACGGCGCGCAGGGGGTGAACACGACCCACGCGTCCACGCCCAGCTCACCTTTGCCCATCCGCTCCAGCGTCGGGCGCGACAGGCGAACGATGAACGCGCCGGCGGGTGCGTCGGGGATCTCGACGTGGGCCAGCGCCACTGGGGGCTCCTCGCCCCCGAGCGACTCCGGATCCACCACAGGGCACCCGCCCTCTACCTCGGAGAGAAACGAAGGGAGCGCGAAGGCGGCGCTCTGAGAGGCCAAGGCCCCCGTCGCAGCCTTCACCGCGGCGGGGAGCGCGCGATCGACCAGCAGCTGGTCGACGACCACGTGCTGCTCACACTCTTCGATCCGCAGCCGGCCCTCACTCGAGCCGGCGGCTCCCCCACGAGTCATGGGGTGGCCGAGCACGACGAGCCGATCGTTGAGTCCCGGCAGCTTGAGGGCCCCATCGAGCGCGACCACGTCGTGCCCAGCCTCCTCGAGGTCCACCTGGAGCGCGCGGAGCAGGCGCGCGTCGTCCTCGGCCGAGATCGTCGGGTGCTCGCCGAGCACGACGTGGCGGAGGAAGGCCGCGCCGAGCTTGCGGTCGAGGTACTTGTGGTCCCACTTGTTCTTGTAGCTGCGCAGGCACTCGTAGCAGGAGTGAGTGCACCGGCACCCTTCGAGCCGCTCCAGCGCGGTCTCGAAGAGACGCTGAGGCTCATCAACCGCCGCTCGCACGAAGCCCGCGCCTCCAGGCGTGAGGTCGTAGAGATACACCTCCACGTGACGCCCCGTGCGCCCCCCGCTCGTCATCGCGACCCGGTACTCGGCGCCGATATCCGACTCCTCGATGTCGAGCAGCTTGGCCGCGGCGGACGCGAGCGCCTCCGCGACGGTGGTCAGCACGATCTTGGCGGCGGTGGAGCCTGGAGGGAGGGTCACCGCGCCGCCGAGCTGAAACCGAAACAGCGCGATGTCCGTCTCGAACTCGTTCCCGAGGACGACCACCGTGGGGGTACCGTTGCAGCTCGCCCCATGCGGGTGGTGGTCAGGGTTCGGGCGCGGGTGGCCCCCCTGCCGGAACTTGCCGGCTCCCCACCCATTCGGCTCGGCGCGACCGCAGCGCGGGCAGTAGAGGAACCCGGGCTTCATCTGGTCGCGTGACCCCGTGTTGGTCAGCACGAGCCGCTGCTTCGCGGTCCACACCTCGAAGCCCGCGCCGTTCGCCGCGTGGTCCGAGGCCGCCGGGGGTCCGCTGTCCGTGAACGGCGCGCTGAGCTTGGCGCGCGTGGGGCGCGTCGGCGTCGGGCTGTCCTCGAGCGGGAGCTCGGCGTCGATGTCCACCGGGTGCGCGAACCCCGGCGGCCGGAGCCACCGGGTACCGACCCCGAGCGAGCCCGCCGTGCCGCACGCGGGGCAGTCCAACACCTGGCCGACGTAGTGCTCGTCGCTCCGCTGCTCAACCCGCGCGTAGCCGCAGCGGTCGCACTCGAAGTACACCTTCATCCCGAACCAGGCCTGCCAGCAGTCGCGCCGGTTGAAGGGCGTCCAGATCGCGAACGAGTAGTGGCGCTCGCCGTTCACCCACACCTCGCGGCCTGGCGCGTAGCTCGACAGCGCCTGATTGAGCCCGAGCTGCGGCGAGTAGCGCAGCACGGCCTTCCGCTCAGTGCTCGCGCTCCGGTCGAACACGTGGAAGGTCACAACGTCGGTGGGGAAGGCGTACCGCGGCAGCACGCCGCGATCGAAGAGCCGGTCGAGCAGCTTCTCCGGGTCGAGCCCACCCTCTGGGGCGTCCTCCGCCCGGTCGCTGTCGCCGGCGCCAGCGCCGGCGCCGGCCTCGCCGTCCGGCGCCGCATGCGCGTCGAAGTCGAGCCCTTCACCCCAGTCCATCACCAGGCCCCCGCGGGCGGCCGCCGCCTCCTCTCCACCACCCTCAGCGACGAGCTCATCGACGGCGGGGGAGAGCGCCCCCTCCACCTCTGTCGCCTCGATGGGCCCGGCTCCGACGTCGCGCAGCGCGACGAGCAGCCGCTCCGGGAGCGCGTCGACGAACGAGGGCTCTACCTCCACGACAGCGGCCGGGACGACCTCACTCAGCGCGCCCCGGACGAGCGAGGCGTTCTCTTCGAGCCACCGCTCGAGCCCCGCGTAGGAGAAGCCAGGGGCGTCCCCTCGACGGAAGTCGCGGAGCATCCCGAGGCTCTCGAACACGTTGGCGCTCACGTTGTCGTCGTGAGGATCCGCGATCGCGTCCATCTGGAACATGCCCATCACGAGCGCGAAGCAGTGGCGCCGGACGATCTCGAGGTTGTCGAGGTTGAGGGCCGGATCAGGCACCGGGCCGCTCACCATGGCCGCAGGGCTCGAGTAGAACTCCTGGTCGTGGCTGTCAGCGCCGCAGTACGTCACGACGGTCGACAGCGCAGAGCCGCGGCGGCCGGCCCGCCCAGCACGCTGCTGGTAGTTCGCGCGGCCGGGCGGCACGTTCCTCAGCGCGACCGCGGTGAGGCTGCCGATGTCGATACCGACCTCCATCGTGGTCGTGCATGAGAGGACATCGATGGGCCCGTCCTTGCGACCCTCAGGGCCCTCGACGTCGAGGTCCTGGAAGCGGAGCTCATGCCACTCCGTCCTCGCTACGGCGGCGCTGTTGCTGCTGTCATTGAGCGCCGCGGAGTGCTCGGCGGCGACGTAGGGGTGTGGCACGTAGCCGGGCTCGGCCACGAGCCGCTCCGTGTGTCGCCGGAAGTGCCCCTTCCGCGATCGGAACACCGGGTCGGAGGAGGGATCGAGCGGCCGCGTGGTCCCACCGCACGCGCGCTGGCCGAGCCGGACCCGGCAGCGATCAGCCGCCAGCGGGTTGTGGGGCTGTGCTGTGGTGCAGGTGTCGCAGCGACGCCACTCGACCCCATCTGTGGCCACGCGGAGCTTGGCGGCGCGGAGGATGAAGCCGTTCGCGGTCGGGCTCGCGCCGAAGGTCTTCGTGAGGAAGCTCCCCCACGGCGTCGGGCTGGCGGCGCTGCCCTTCAGGTTGGCGTTGAACCACCTGGTCCCGACGAGGTCCTTCACGAACGCCGGGAACGTCGCCTTGGTCCGGTTGATCTTGGCGCCGGTCGGCGCATCCAACCAGTCGCTCGGCGTCGTCGGGAGGAAGAGCGCGTGGCTAAGCACCGCGTCGTAGATCCACAGATCCAGCAGCGCGAGCCGCCGCTGCTCGTCGGAGAGGCCAGCGGGCACCGGAGGCGCGGGGAGCTTGTTGAGACCAGCGAGGTCGGCCTGGTCGAGCACGGCCTGTACGGCGCCGAGCCCGAGCGCGCTGAGGCCCGTATGAGGGTCCTTCAGCACGGGGTACAGCGCGAGCATCAGGGCCTTGTTGGTCCTGTGCGTGTTCAGCTCGGCCGAGCGGTCGAAGAGCGCCTTCTCGGTCACCGGTGGCGCGCTCTCCAGCAGCTCCTTGAAGAGCTGGAGGTCCTCCTCGAAGTGCGGGGCCTGGGCCGGCCGCAGCGTCACTCCGCGAATAGCGCAGCCGGTGAGGAGCGCGGCGTAGGAGTGCGCCAGCGACACGGGGCCGCCGAACCGGCGCTCCAGCTCCGCCAAGCCGTCGAGGATCAGCGGGCGGACGGCGTCGCGCATCGAGTACTGCTGGAGCTTGCCCGCGAGCCGCGACGCGGCCTGCCGCCCGTCCGAGAAGATCAGCGCCTTGCGCCCCTTCAGCGGCGTAGGGATCGCGGGGCGGGGGGGCTGCTCGAGCAGCTGCGACGAGACGATCTCCTGGAAGGGCTCGTCGCCCTTCGTCACGTGATCCATGATGTCCTGGCCGCGCGCGCCGCACCGTGGGCAGCTGTGGAACGCTCCAGGCGGCGTGTCCTTCTGGCCCACAGGAGGGAGCCAGATCTCCCGCGCGGCGGAGCTCCCTGAGCCGACACGGCCAGTGATCGGGTCCAGGTAGTCGAGGCGCGCCCCAGAGCCGGCGGGGGGCTCTTCGAGTGAGAGGAACACCGGCTGGACCACGCCGTCGACGTCGTCGACCTCACCGACGTCCTCCGCCCAGAGATAGTCGGGGTCGTCCGGGTCGAACGAGTACCCCTTGAAGAACGCCGAGCCGCAGGAGCGGCACGTGTGCACCTCGAAGACGCGCGCGCCGCAGCCACACGACCTGCGCGGCTGGGCGTAGAGCGCCCCCGCCGGCGGGAGGTGCTCCCCCCACCGCGCCCGCCGCTGCTCGGGGACGCACGCGCAGCGGGGATCAGAGCACGCCCAGAGCCCCGGCAGCCCACGGAAGAACGCGTGGGCCCGCGCCGCGAGCAGCGGCGCGTTGTCGTCACGCTCCTTCGCCAGCGACGCGAGCTCGACGAGGCTGTTGGTCGCGGCGTGGGCGAGGTCCTCGGCGACACCGGGGAAGAGCCGCGCTCCGAGCGCCGAGGCGTCTTGCGCCGGCCCGATGCCAGGCGGATCTTGCTCGTCGTCCTCATCGGCGCTCGCGCCGCTCGTGAGGTTGATGAGGCGCCCAGCGACGGGCAGCTGGCTCAGCGCTGCGTACAGGGCGCGCCCTACCGGATCGACGCCAGCAGCGGCGGGGTGGGCGGTCACCATCGCCTCGGCGGTCGCGTTGGGATCCGCCAGCCGGAGCACCGGGAGCACCGCCTCGAAGCGCGAGCTGAGGGGGCCCTGGTGGACGCGGCTGAGATCGACGCCCGCCAGCGCCGCCGCGACCGCGGCGTCTCCGGGGCCCGACGGGTGGGCGGCTCGCTTCGAGCCCGTGAGGACCTCGAAGCCGCCCACCGGCTTGCCCGCGAGGTCCGCCGCGAACTGCTTCGCCGCGTCGGGGTTCGAGAACGACGCGCTCGTGCAGATGACCTGCAGCTGCTCGAGCGGGAGCTCGAGCCGCTTGCGGAGCCGGCGGATCAGCATCGCCACCTCCGTGCCCTGCGCGCCGCGGTAGAGGTGAGCCTCGTCGAGGATGAGGAGCAGGCGCTGGTCCGGGTTGTCCCTGTAGTAGGCGGCGGTCGCCCGGAAGATCTCCCGCTCGATCGGGCGCAGCAGCATGTACTCCAGCATCGAGTAGTTGGTGACGAGGAGGTCCGGTACACCCTCCTGCGCCTCGTGCCTCAGGAACAGCTCAGGATCCTCGGTGCGCTCGACGGTGCGGACCCAGCTCCCCTGGGCGTCCTTCCACTTGCCCTTGCCCAGCCACGCGCTGACGCCGTCCTCCTTATCAGGACTGGAGGGTGGCTTGGCGGGCCACTTGCCTCGGCGCCGGAGCTCCGCGATGAGCTCGCGCGTGGCCGGGTCCATCGCCGCGCGGTCCTCGAGCTTCGTGAAGAACTCGAGCGGCTGCTTCAGCCTCGCCCAGTGCTTCGCGGTGTCCTCTCGGCGCTGGCCAGGGTAGAGCGTGCGCCCCGTGTAGCGGGCGAACTTCATCGGTCGGCCAGCGCGGTCGGTGAACCACCGGGACAGGTCGTTGCCCCCGAACAGGACCCGGAGGCGACCGAGCTGGTCGTTGACGAGGGCGTTCATGGGGTACAGCAGCAGCGCCCGCACGGCGCGCGTGCCGAATGACGGGCGGGTCGCCGCCTCCGCCGCGAGGCGCCCGAGGATCGGGAGGAGGAAGGTCTCCGTCTTGCCAGACCCGGTGCCCGTCGTGACGACGAGGTCGCGGGGCGTGGACCCCAGGGCGAGCTCCAGCGCGTCGGCCTGGTGGTCATACGGCGGGTCGAAGACGACCCCGCGCCCCCCGAGCCAGGTGAGCAGCTCCTTCACCTCGGGCGGAATCGAGAGGGCCGTGTACTGGCGCGACGCCGCGTAGCGCGCCGTGCTCTCGATGTATGGGGTCTGCGCGATCGCACCCTGGTCGGCCAGGAGGTCGTCTCGAAGCTCAACCAGCGCCGGATGGGAGACGTGGTAGGTCGAGGTGATGTAGGTGCGCAATGCTGCGGCGTAGCGCTCAAGCTCTTGGTACATGGCTAGTCCTCAGTGTCTTCGCCGTCCACGTCGTCGCCCGCGCCGCCCTCGCGCACCCAGCGGTCGACGTCGTCGAGCTTGAACTTCCAATGCCGCCCCACCCGGTAGGCAGGCAGGGCCTTCGCCTCAATCCAGCGGTAGACCGTGTCGCGGGCCACGCCGAGGTGCTCGGCGACCTCCGAAACTGAGACCCAACGTTCGCTCATCGACCGTCCCGCGCTTGGGGGTGACACAGGTCGAGACGATATCAGAGTCTACTTCGGCCTGATAGAGTCGGAGTGGATCGTGAGGCCGGGGCGGTCGACTCCGACGCCGACCGCCCTGGACAGGGCGCTACTCGCCGGTGGGCGCCCCAGGGCCCCCGTTCGCGTACATGGCCTCGGCCATCGCGGCCGCGCGATCGGTGAGCGCCTCGTCGGTCGTCAGCACGTCGAGGGCGTGGCGGAGGCGCTCGGACCAGCGCTGGCGCTCCGCCTTGTAGAAGATCTCGGCGTCGCCGCTCGACTCGAGCTCACGCTCGGCGAGGACGAGGAGCAGGACCTCCAGAGCCGAGCGGACCTCGGGCGCGAGGTCGTAGACCTTCGCGAAGAACGGGTGATCCGTGTTGAGGATGATCCGCTTCTGCTCGCCCAGCCGCTTCGGGCGGTAGAACGGGCCCTCCGGGATGGCCGCGAACTCGACCTCCCAGCGGCGCCTCGCGGTCTCCTGGCGGAGCTCCTCGACGACCTCCTCCTGTGGCTTCCCGCTCGCCTCTGCGCGCTCCTTCGCCTCACGCTCCAGGTTGCGCTCCGCCTCCTCGCGCTGCTCGGGGGTGGGCTCCGGCGTCGCGCCCTTGAACCGCTCCGTCTCCGTCATCGCGACCTCGCTGGGCCGCGGCTCTCCCTTCCCCTCCTTGGAGCTGGTCTGCGCCTTGAGCTCGTCTCGGAGCTCGTCCCGACGACGCCGGAGGTCCTCCACGAGGTCGACGAGGCCGCCCCCACCGCGGCCGCTGTGCTGCAGCTTCTCCCACATCTCATCGGCGATGACGATCTGCTGCTTCGCCGTCGTGATCCCGAAGTACTCGTCGAGCTCGGGGTCGAAGTCGATCTCGACTTTGATGTTCCGATCGTAGTTCTGGAAGGTCGTCCAGCGCGGCGACACGCAGTCGATCTGCCGGCGCTCACGGCACACCAGGAGCCCGTTGTACTCCTTCATGATGTTGAAGCGGTTGTTGGTCGCGCCCCCGCTGCCGCCCGGGTCCTTGAGCTGGAAGTTCGGCGGCAGCAGGGCCGCGCGGACGGTGACCGTGCCGGTGGTGCCGCGCGAGGTCTCCACCTCGAACGTCCTGGCCTCCACTCGGATGGCGCGGACCTCGGTCTCGTCAAAGAACCGCCCGTGCTCCATGAGAAACAGCGGGTCGACCGGCAGCGCGCGCGTGCCGTTGACGAACAGCCGGCGGTCGCCGAGCCAGTGTCGGTAGATGACGCCGAAGTGCTGGAGCAGCTTGGACTCGAGCGTCTTGACGGTGATCCAGCCGGTCAGGCTGCGGAGCCGGTCGAGGTCCTCGAGCACCACGATCGTGCCGGACGCGAGGTTCTTGAGGTCGAGCTTGTCCTCGGCGTCCACGAGCCACTTGGGCAGCTTGGCGGGCGTGGCGGTGAGGATCTCCTCGGTCCGCTTGATGTCGCTCGCGGCGGCCGCGAGCTCGTCGATGTCGACGGTCACGGAGTGCCAACTCCCCTCGGCCGTCTTCGAGTAGACGGTGTAGCGCTTCGCCATGCTGACGGCCGAGCTCGGGAGCCCGTAGCCGTAGCGCCCGAAGCCGTGCCGGTCGCCCTCGCGGTCGGTGCCGCCCCAGCGCACCGCGTATCCCAGCATCTCGGGGATCATCCCGTTGCCGTCATCGAGGAGCGCGAGCTGGTCCGGCTTCGCCTGGCTCTTGTTCTTCTTGTCGAACGCGAAGCGCACGGAGATCGACTTCGCAGCCGCCTGCACGGCGTTGTCGATCTGCTCTGCGAGCGCCCACGCGGGGTTCTTGTATCCGATGTCGCGCATGCCCCGCAGGAACGCGTCGGCGAACACGACGCCGAGGCCGTGCCCCTTGGCCCTCTGGGCTTCCACGTAGGCGCGCTGGCGCTCGGTCGTCTCGGTGGTCATCGTCAGCTGGGTCATCACTTCTTCTCCTCTGGTTGCGACAGCCCCCGTTTTCGGAGCCGCCTGGGGTGGGCACAGTTGGCGCTCGCGTGCCTTGCCCGAGGGCGCGCGGCGAAGCTCGATCAGGCGGCCAGCGACCGCAGCTCGTCGCGACCCCGCGCAAGCAGCTCCCGGTGGAGCTTGGCGACGCGCGGCTGGCTGACGCCGAGCCGCTCCGCCGCCTCGCGCTGGCTGAGATCCTCCCGGTACAGCAGGTCGAAGACGGCCTGGACCTGGGCCGGCTGCCCGGCGATCCACTCGCGGACGCGGGCTTCGGCGAGCAGATCCCCCTGACGCCCCTCGTCATCGGCGAGCGCGTCAAGCGCGTCCGCGGTGGTCTCGTTTGAGACCACGAGGGTCTGGCGGGCGGCGTTGCGGACGCTGTTGCTGATGACGCGCCGGACGTAGCCCTCGCCCTGGATGCCCTGCCGCGCGACGAGCGCGACCGAGAGCCGGGCCTCCTGGGCCGCGTCTTCGGCGGCCGGGTGATCGGCCGCCAGGCCGCGACGACGCACGCTCGCCTTCGAGGCGCGGACGATGTCGTCATCCCAGCGCGTGACGGCGCTTGCCTCGGTGTTGGAGTTAGCGGGGAGAACGGGCGAGATCGCGACGGACGCGAAAGGTCGATTCGTGGACATGTAAGCCTCTCATGCGGACTCCGCTGACGACCTGTTCGTCAGCGACAGCAGAGAGGCTCTCCCGTGGCACGATCTTCGACCTTTGCCTGTAGGCCCCGTTTTTTGGAGCCCGGTGAGGGCGAGGACCTCGCCTGCCGTTCAGCAGTATATACACATCCGCATCCGGGTTCGATAACCGAACTCGTCGCAGCGTCTCGGCTCTCGCCCCCGCCGCCGGTTCACACGAGGCGCTCTGGGAAGCCCCCGATCTCCGGGCCCCCTGCGAGATCCACCACTTGCGCCCGTGCCCTCATCCGGCCCGCTTCGTCGCAAGCTCCCGCTAGGGGAGCCATTTTACCCCACCGCGAGTCATCGACGGTGGGCGGTTTACAGAGAGCCTCGACGGTCACCCCGTCGGGGCTCTCGCCGTTT
>JAGQIY010001201.1 GCA_020430865.1 Myxococcales bacterium | reverse complement strand
CGCGTCACTCGGATTGCTTCAGCGCTCGATAGCGCCGGATCAGCGCGTTGGTCGATGGATCGTGGTCGAGCTGGGGCTCTTCGGCGCTGGTGAGCTCGGGGATGATGCGCTGCGCGAGCACCTTGCCGAGCTCGACGCCCCACTGGTCGAAGGAATCGATGCCCCAGATCACGCCCTGGGTGAACGTGTCGTGCTCGTAGAGCGCCACGAGTTTCCCCAGGGCAGCGGGGGTGAGCTTCTCCAGGATCAGCACGTTGGAGGGGCGGTTGCCGTCGAACTCCTTGTGAGGGGCCAGCTCGGCGGAGGTGCCCTCGGCTCTGACTTCGTCGAGGGTCTTGCCGAAGGCCAGAGCCTCCGCCTGGGCGAAGACGTTCGACATCAGCAGGTCGTGGTGGTTTCCGAGAGGATTCAGCGTCTGCGCGAAGGCGATGAAGTCCGCCGGGACCAGGCGCGTGCCTTGATGCAGCAGCTGGTAGAAGGAGTGCTGACCGTTGGTGCCCGGCTCGCCCCAGTAGATGGGGCTGGTGTCGACGTCGAGGCGCTCGCCCTCGAGGGTCACGTGCTTGCCGTTGCTCTCCATGGTCAGCTGCTGGAGATAGGCGGGAAAACGCTTGAGGTACTGATCGTAGGGCAACACCGCCACCGAGTGAGCTCCGAAGAAGTCGTTGTACCAGAGGGAGAGCAGCGCCTTGAGCACTGGCAAGTTCTGCTCGAAGGGCACCGTGCGGAAATGTTCGTCCATGGCGTGGAAGCCGCCGAGGAACTCCCGGAAGCCTTCGGGGCCAATCGCGAGCATCGTGGAGAGGCCAATCGCCGAGTCCAGCGAGTAGCGGCCTCCGACCCAGTCCCAGAAGCCGAACATGTTCTGGGGGTCGATGCCGAACGCGGCGACCTTCTCGGCGTTGGTCGAGACGGCGACGAAGTGCTTGCCTACGGCGCGCTCCTCACCCCCAAATCCGGAGACCAACCAGGCGCGGGCGGTGTTCGCGTTGGTCATGGTCTCCAGAGTCGTGAAGGTCTTCGACGAGATGACGAAGAGCGTCTCCGCAGGGTCGAGATCGCGAGTGGCTTCGGCGAAATCCGTGGCGTCCACGTTGGAGACGAAGCGAAACGTGAGGTCGCGATCGGCGTAGTGGCGCAGCGCTTCGTAGGCCATCACGGGCCCGAGATCGGAGCCGCCGATGCCGATGTTCACGACGTTGCGGATGCGCTTTCCGCTGTGGCCCTTCCAGTCGCCGCTGCGCACTCGCTCCGCGAAGTCGCTCATCTCGTCGAGCACCGCGTGCACGCCGGGCACCACGTTCTCGCCGTCGACCTCGATGCTCGCTCCACGAGGCGCGCGCAGCGCGACATGCAAGACGGCGCGCCCCTCGGTGACGTTGATCTTATCCCCGCGGAACATGGCGTCGATGCGCTCGCGGAGCCCGCACTCCTCGGCGAGCCGTACGAGGAGCTTCAGCGTCTCATCGGTGATGCGGTTCTTCGAGTAGTCGAGGAAGACGCCCTCGGCCTCCAGACTGAAGCGTTCGGCGCGTCCTGGGTCCTGCGCGAACAGCTCGCGCAGATGCAGAGGAGCGATTGCAGCGTGGTGAGCGGTGAGCGCCGTCCAGGCGGGGCGCCCGCGGAGTGAAGACGTCATGGCGAGGTCTGAATACCAGGACTCTGCGCGGCGTGCTGGGGCAAAGACTCGCGCCTTCAGCTTCCCGGGCTCTGGGGGGGAGAGGGTGCGCCTGGCTGGGTCCGATCGAGGCTACCGGCCTCGATGAAGATGCGCTTCACCTCGGGGTGACTGCGTTGAATCGCGCGTTCGATGCGCTGGATGGCCGCGACGGTTTCGTTGCCGGTCAGATCCTCACGAAACGCCACGTCGACGTTGAGCAGCAGGTCGTAGGGACCGAGGTGCATCGTCAACAGGCTCGCGACGCCCTCGACGTCTGGATCGCGACACACGGTCTCGCGCAGGTCGGCGACGACCCTGGGCGCCGCTGCTTCGCCGAGCAGCAGGTTCTTGGACTCGAGAGCGAGCACGAACGCTATCGCGCAGAGCAGCAGTCCGACCGCGATGGACGCGAGGCCATCGTAGATACCGCTTCCGGTGAGCTGCGTCGCGAGCAGGCCGACCGCCGCGATGAAGAGGCCGATGGTCGCCGCGCCGTCCTCGAGCACCACGGCGAACTTCGTCGGGTCCTTGCTCACGCGGATCGCTCGCCACAGCGAGCGCTTGCCCTTGTGCGGTTTGAACTCGCGATAGGCGATCACGAGCGTGGTGCCGTCGGCGACGAAGGAGACGCCAAGCACGCCGTAGTTCCAGAGTGGGTTCTCCACCGGCGAGGGATGCAGCACGTGCGTGATGCCTTCGTAGATCGAGATCCCACCACCGGCGCTGAAGATCACCAGCGCGACGATCAGGCTCCAGAAGTAGAGCTCCTTGCCGTGGCCGAAGGGATGCTCTGGGCTCGGCTTGGCGTCGCTGCACCGCGCACCGACGAGCATGAGCACGTTGTTGGTGGAGTCGACGATGGAGTGCACGCCCTCGGCGATCATCACCGAGCTGCCGGTGAACGCAGCGGCAACGAACTTCGCCGCAGCGATCAGCGAGTTTCCGGCCAGGGCCGCGATGAATGGACCCGTCGAGGGTCGGTTCTCGGGCATGTCGTCAGCTTTGCAACTTCTCTGCCAGTGTGGCGCGGTCGAGTGTTGCGTCTTGTCAGGGCCGATCGATCCCGAGCGAGGGTCCAACGTTTCCGCGCGGGAGCAGAAGCCGGGCCAAGGATGCCCCGGGTCGAAGATCCCTGGGGCTGGGTGTGAGGTCACTGAACAGGGGTCCCGTAGGCGACGCGCAGAAATTGCACCCGCCGTTGCGGACCAGTCCGGGCCGGTGTTTCCCGAGCTGCAATAGCCGCCAATCGAACCTGGGGAGGCTTCAGATACTGCAATATCGCGCCGGTGTGGCGCTAATGTGTGATAGCCAGTCGATCGAGGTGCGATGACGTCAGAGAAGGCGAAACGACTCGAGATAGCTTCGGAGCCGCGGCCGATCCTCACGCCAGTGCCCCCGGCGCCGGAACCAGAGGTCTCGCCCCGCGAGCGCAATCGTCAGCTGAAGTTACTACTCGAAGGGAAGCGCTACGAGGAGGCGCTCGAGCTGTTGCTGCGGGCTCGCGCCCAGAGCCCCGAGGATCCAGCGATCTCTCGTGGCATTCGACTGCTCAAGGATCGGCTGGTGCTCAGCTACACCCGACGCCTCGGAGACCTGGAGCGAGTTCTTTCCCGTGGGGAAACGCCGATCGAGCCGCTCAGCAGGAGCGAGACGACGATCTACGAGCTGGTCGATGGCATCGCGTCGATCGAGGACGTGCTGCATGCCTCGAGCCTCGGGCGCTTCGAGACCTATCGCTGCCTGGTGAAGCTGCTCGGACGCGGCGTCATCTGCCTGGCCGAGGCGGCCCCCTGGAGCCTGCCCGTCGCCGATCCGCGGCGCGTTCAGGAGCGCCCGCCGCAAGAAACAGACTCAATCAACCCTGTTGACCCAACCCCCAATCAAGGACCCTCCATGTCGAACATCTCTGAATCCCTTGGCCAGTTCAGCACCCTCGATGGTTTCGTGGGCGCTTCCCTCGTCGACTCTGACTCCGGCATGGTGCTCGGGATGGAGGGCGGCGGAAAATTCAACGTCGAGCTGGCGAGCGCTCTGAACACCGAGGTGGTGCGGGCCAAGCGCAAGGCCATGGACGCGCTGGGCCTCGGCGATCAGATCGACGACATCCTGATCACGCTCAAGGACCAGTATCACGTGATCCGGCCGATGAAGAACCGGCCCCAGGTGTTCATCTACCTGGTGACCGAGCGCGCGAAGTCGAACCTGGCCCTGGCCCGCATGCGCATGTCCGACGTGGAGAAGGCGCTCAAGGTCTGACGGCCCGGCCGCCGGTGCTCGGTCGTCCACGAGCACCGGGGATCGCTGCCGCGTCTAGCGACTGCGTGGCTCGCAGTACTCGAGGTGGAAGAGGCGCCTGCCGTTGGTTGCGCTGAAGACGGAGAAGCCTCGGGGGTGCGTGCCATGTACGAACCGGCTACTGGGGTCGAAGTCCCAGTAGCCGTCCTTTTGCGTGAACGTGGCCACGGGCTGAAAGCTCCGGGTCGAGCAGAGGGTCTGTACGCCGTTTGACGCGTGCAGGCCCTTTTCCCCGTCGGGGCTCAGCTCGAGATAGCCGCAGTCGTCGTGGGGCTCCGGGAGCGGCTCCAGGTGGTGACCGAGCACCTCGACCAGGGGCCGCCGGTTCATGTCGAAGGCGATCAAGCTGTCGTCGGCACGGCGCACGAAGAACCAAGCGTAGAGGCCGTCGTCATTCTTTATCTCGATGTACTCCCCCGAATCCACGCGGAACAAAGACTGAGCGAATGGGCCGACGCTCACGATGGCCGAGCCGTCGCTGCTGAAGCCCCCTGGAGCCGAGCGACCGTGCTCCAGCTGAGGCGTCGGCGTGGGCAGCTCCCGAGGGACGAGGGCCTCGACCTTGCCGCGCGCCGTGGAAACCAGGCACAGCGCGGGATTGTACCCGCCAAGGGCGAGCAGGCTCTCGTCGGCGTTGAAATCGGGCGGCGGCCCCAGGCGCGCGAGGTCGACGTCGCACAGGGCGTCGTAGATCAGGGTGCCGTGACGCTTCCGGGTGTCGAAGAGCGTCACGCTGCCCGACTTGCGGCCGAGCACGAGCCAGCGGCCGCTCGGCGAGAAGGTCGGCGCGGCGCCGACGAGCGCGCTCACCACCGCGCCCTCCTGCACGTCCACCACCGAGGTCACGTCTTCGTAGCTGACGGCGAGAGTTCGCGAGTCGCCGCTCGCGAGGACTTCACAGCACTTTCCCGGGACCTCGAGATCCAGGCTGTAGTCTGCGGGACCGTTGGAGATGGGGAGGACCGTCTCCATGCCGTTCGCCGAGGCGTGGCCCTCGGGCCTGGGCACCTTGCGTGGGTGCCAGGCGGGGCGGGGGAGCTGAGTGGTGTGTGCTGGCGGTCTCAATTTCCGTGCAGTAAATAGTGGAATCGAGACTAGCTCCGCGTGCCAGGTGGTCTGGTAGCCGTCTGGGTCGGGCGGGTCGGCGATCACTGCAGCGAACCAGCTGGAATCCGCGGCGATCGCCAGGGACCGTTCGCCGTCGGCGATGCGTCCCTGCCACATCCGTTCGCCGTCGGGGACGCGGAAGACGATCAGCTCTCGGGCGTAGGGCTCTTCGGTCTGCGTGGTGACGCTGAACAGGTAGCGCCGGTCAGCGGAGAACACGAGCTTCTCCACGGGGCGCGCGAACTTCGCGGTCATCAACGTCTGCCATTTCTCGGTCTCCAGCACGCGGACGGAGGCGTCGAGGTGGAGCGCGACGAGGTGTCCGTCTGTTGACCAGCTGGCTCCCTGGACTCGAGCGCCCTCGCAGGATGCGACCGCCTCGATCCGCCGCGCCGCGGCCGAAGCGAGCGCTGCCGGCGGCGGAGGCGGGGGCGCCGCCTGGCTCGCGCAGCCGGAGACGATCAGGAGCAACGGCAGCAGTCGGCGAGCCCACATGGGAGGTGAGTCTACCGGACCTGTGCCTGTGGGGCAGTGCCGATGCGGGCCGCCAGAGGTGAACCCGACTCGACCGTGCGGTCTCACGGCGAACCGAGGACCCGCGGCTTGCTAGCGCAGTAGTCGAGGTGATACAGCTGCCTGCCGCTGCGCGCGCCCCACACGCTGAACCGATCCTCGTCGCTGCCGTACAGAAAGCGCCCGGTCGGGTCGTAGTCGACGTTGCCCGGAGCCTTGAAGCGCGCGATGGGCTTCAGCGTACGGGTCGAGCAGATGGTCTGCACCCCGTTTGCTTCGTTTCGCCCGGTCTCGCCATCGGGGCTCCACACCAGATCATCGCAGAGCGCGCTGGCTGCTGGCTTTCGGATCAGCTCGTGTCCAACGACCTCGGCGACCGGAGCTGCGTGGACATCGATGGCGACGAAGCTGCCGTCTGCGCGCCGCCGAAAGCGGATTGGAGCGTCCAAGCGAAAGCTCGCCTGCATGCTCTCACCAGAAGCCACATGGAAAATGTTGTCGTGGAACGAACGTTGGCTGACGATCAGCGCGCCATCGGCGCTCCACCCGCCTGAATCGGCGCGACCCGGGTCCAGCTCGGGCACGGGCGCCGAGAACTTGCGGGGGAGGAAGGTCTGCAGCTGGCCGGTCGTCGGCGACACCAGGCACAGCACCCGACCGCGACCTCCGAGCGCGACCAGGCTCTCGTCCGCGTTGAAGTCGGGGGAGGGCGCGAGGTGATTCAGATCCACGTCGCAGAGCGCGTCGTAGAAGAGCCTCGCCTTGCGTTGCCTCGTGTCAAATAAGGCCACGCTGTGGGACTTGCGCCCGAGCACCACGAAGCGCCCGCTCGGCGAGAAGGTGGGCGACGCACCGATCAGGGCGGTGATGAGGTTGCCGCTCTGGGCGTCGACCAATGACGTCACGTCCTGGTACGAGAGGCCGAGGGTGCGAGAGTCCGGGCTGGCGAACAGCGCACAGCAGTCGCCAGGAGTCGTGCTGTCCAGGCTGTAGTCGGCGGGGTGGTTGGGGATTGGCACGACGGCCTCGATCGAGTTCATGAGCGGCCGCTGGGGATCCGGGGCCGGCACCTTGCGAGGTCGCCACACGGGGCGTCTGAGCTTCGTGACGTTTGCCGGGGGGGAGAGGGTTCGCCGCAAGGAAAAGTCAGGGAGCTCGAAGAGCTGTGCTTGCCAGGGCGGCTCCCGCTCGAGCGGGGCCCCGGAGCGCCACGGATCAGGCGGCTCGGGAGCGGGCACGACGGCCGCGAACCAACTCGAGTCCCGCGCGACGACGAACGAGTGATCCGACCGACGGACGCGCCGCCTCCACATCTGCTCGCCGTCGCTCACGCGCAGCACGCTCAGGAACCTCGCCTTCGGCAACCTCGCTGACTCGATCACCGTGAACAGGAAGCGCCCGTCGCTCGAGAACTCGAGGCTGGTCCGGGGCTCAGCGAGCTTCAGGTTCGACACGGTCTTCCAGTGTGCCGTCTCGATCACCCGGACGTGGTCTTCGAACTCCAGCGCGACCCAGCGTCCATCCCGTGAGAACGTCTCGCGCGTGCTGCGCTTGGCTGCGCACGGATCCGGGGGCGGGGGTGGCGGCTTCGGGCGCAACGGCTCGGGCGGCGGCGCGTCGAGCTTCACGTAGCTGGGCGTTGGTTCGGGGCTGAGTGCCACCGGCGCGGGCGCGTCCGGCGCTGGATGTTGCCCATCGCCTTCGCAGGCCACGCAAGCCAGCATCGACAACGCTCCAAACGACCTCAGGACGCGACTCGGCATCCCGCGCCATCGTGGTTCGGCGTGGTTCTGTGACACAGCATGTCCGCGTCTGACGTTTGCTGCCTCGCGGTCGCCCCCCAGGCTGCCGAGAGACCACGGCTTGCTGGAGAACCGGGCCGCAATGCGAGCAGCCGTCGGCGCCGGCGGGCATAGCCCCCGGTCTGGGCACAGGGCTTGCCGTTCCTTTCGGAATCAATGCGGAACGAGAGAGGAGCCGAGCAATGGAACTGAGGCGGATAGAGACACCTGGGATCAGCCACTACGCATATCTACTGGCAGACGACGGGGGCGAGGCGATCGTGATCGATCCTCGACGGGACGTGGACGAGTATCTGAGCGCCGCGCGCGCCATGGGGGTGCGGATCCGCTACATCGTCGAGACGCACCGCCAGGAGGACTTCGTGATGGGATCGGCTCATCTGGCGGAGCGCACCGGCGCGCAGATCGTCAATGGTGTCCACGATCTCTTCGGGCACGGAGACGTGCGCCTGTCCGACTCGGAGATGCTCGAGCTGAAGGGCCTCCGCCTCCAGGCGCTGCACACGCCGGGGCACACGCCCGAGAGCATGTGCTACGCCGTCTACACCGAGCAGGGCGGCGACGCGGCGTGGGGGGTATTCACGGGGGATACGCTCTTCTTTGGAGAGACCGGGCGCACCGACCTCGCCGACCCTGACCGCGCGGAACAGCACGCCGGGGCGCTCTACGACGCGGTACACCAGAAGCTCGGGGGTCTGGCGGACACCGCCCAGGTGTTGCCCGCGCATGGCCCCGGGTCGGTCTGTGGTAGCGGGATGGTCGCGCTCAGTTCCTCGACCCTTGGAGCAGAGCGCCGCTACAACCCAGTCTTCGTTTCCTCGCGGGACGAGTTTGCCAGGCGCAAGGGCGCCGAGCGGCTGCCGCGCCCTCCCTACTTTCGTCACCTGGAGCGGATCAACCTGAAGGGGGGCGTTGCGCCGAAAGGGCATCCCGATGCCGTCGCACTGCTGGACACCGACGCCTTCGCGGCGGCCATGAGCGACGGCATCTGCATCGATACACGGGAGCCCGAGGCTTACGCCGGGGGTCACGTTCGGGATGCGTACTCGATCTGGCTGGGCGGGCTACCGGTCTTCGGTGGCTGGGTCGCTGAGCACGACACGCCGATCTACGTCGTTGGGGATCGCACGGAGGATGCCGCGACCAGCTACCTGCACCTGTCGCGGATCGGCATCGACGGGCTCTCTGGAGCCCTCGCCGGTGGTTTCGGCGCCTGGCGCCGGTCAGGGCGTCCCATCCTCTCGTCCGGCGTGACGACACCGCACGAGCTGGCTGAACGCCTCTCGGAGGTGCAGATCCTGGACGTGCGCGACGCGGACGAGTTCGCGTCGGGACACATCCCGCAGGCGCGAAACGTGTACGTTGGTCACCTGGAGGCGCAGCTGGCCGAGCTGGAGCTCGACCGCGAGCGGCCCGTGGTCGTGACGTGCGGAGTCGGGCACCGAGCCGGCCTCGGGGTGAGCATCCTGCGCCGCGCCGGCTTCCAGGAGGTGAGCAACTTGCTCGGCGGCATGAGCGCCTGGCAGGCGCTGAGGCTCAGGCTGGACTGAGCCTGCGTTGCGCTGTCGAAACACTGGCCCGAATTCTGCTTCGACTACGCGACGGAGGAGTGAAGATGCTGAAGGAACCACGAAAACTGACCGGCCTGGCGCTTGTCCCGGTGTTGCTAGTCGCTGCCTGCGATCGCGAGGATGCGCCGACCAAGGCAGCCCCAGGAGATCCCGAACGCCCCACGCCGACGCAATCAGCGCGCTTCTTGAGCGAAGACCACGGAAAGCCGTCGATCGACGCACCCCACGTCGGCGAGGAGCCCGAGTTGCCAACCGAGTACGTCGAGCAAGACGACCGCAAGGCGGAGGCCACGTTCGTGTCGATCCCCGGGACGGACATCAGCGGTCACGCAGCGCTCGACGACACCGACACCGGCGTCCGCATCGAGATCAGCATCACGGGCGCCCCGGCTGGTCTGAAAGCGCTGCACATTCACCAGCAAGAAGACTGCAGCAACATCGAGCACGACAGCATGGGAGGTCACTTCAATCCCACGAGGTCGCTTCACGGCTTGCCTGCGAGCAAGGAGCACCACCTGGGGGACCTGGGTAACATCCGGGTTTCGCCGGATGGCTCCGCCAAGGTGACCATCACGGTCCCTGGAGCCAACTTGAAACCCAAGGATTCGAAGACCTTCGTGGGTCGCTCGATCGTGCTCCACGAGAGCAGCGACAATGGCAGCCCTGGCACCGGAAACTCAGGCAAGGCAATCGCTTGCGCTCCGATCCTGGATACCTGAGCAGGGAGAACGAAAGCGCAGAGAAAGTTTCCGTGGGGAAGTACGCTTGGCCTGTCGCTCTGAATCCCCGTGAAGAGCCCAGGGGCAGTCCGGCTCGGGGAAGATTTCCCGGATCCGTCGATGCCGTTGGCACCGAGCCAAGGTCTCCGGTTAGGGTGTAGCCATGCCGGGGGAATCCGATCGAGCGAAGACCGTACGAGCGACGGTTCTGTTGAGGGAATTCGAGGT